>JBFWQJ010000120.1:0-8913 GCA_050249515.1 Dehalococcoidia bacterium
GAGGTAGATCTTCAGGTTGCCGAGCATGTGCATGGTGATGAAGCCCATGCCGATGATGCCCGTGACGGCCATCACCCACTTCTTGCCTACCGCTGACGCGTACAGGTTCAGCGGCCAGGAGCGGCGCTCCTCGGACGACGACTGATCGGCTTGACGGCGGCTTCCACCGTCGAGCGCGGACTGGCCTGAGCCATCAACCCACCTCCGTTGCAACCGCCGCGCGCCAGAGTCCCGTGCGCGCGTCCGGCGGCGATGCGGCTCCCCGGCCGCACGCGTCCAGAGACTACCGCGCCGCGCCGTTCCGGGCGAGAACCCGGCCGTACAGCGTCAGCGCCACCATCGTCTTCGCGTCCTCGATCTCCCCGCGGTCCACGGCGGCGTACACCTCGTCCAGCGTCAGCCACTCCGGCGCCTCGATGTACTCGTCGTGGTCCTGCGGGAGCGGGTCGGGCCGCAGATCGGTCGCGAGGTAGAAGGTGATGAACTCGCCGGAGAAGCCGGGCGCCATCCAGGCCCCGCCGATGCGCTCCAGGCGGCCGGCGGCGAAGCCGGTCTCCTCGCGCACCTCCCGGGCGGCGGTCAGGTCCGGGTCCTCCCCCGCCTCGCGGGTGCCGGCGGGGATCTCGAGGAGGTTCCGGCGGGCCGGGTGGCGATACTGGCGGATCAGGAGCCAGCGGCCGTCCTCGTCCAGCACGACCAGCGCCACGGCGCCGGGGTGCTCCACCACCGCGCGCTGCGCCTCGTGCCCGTTGGCGAAGCGGATCGTGTCGCGCACCACGCGCAGGTAGCCGGTGGTGACGAGCGCCTCGGACGAGACCAGCTCCGGCAGCGGCGCGTCGCTCACGAGCCCGCCCCGACCGCGGCCGTCGCGCCGATGCCGCCGGGGACGAGGTCGATCACCATGGCGATCTCGTCGCAGCCGGGGAACTTCGGGCAGCGGTAGCACTCGTTCCACACCTTGCGCGGCAGCGTCATGACGTCCGCCTGCCGCCACCCCAGCCGCTCGAAGAAGCCGGGGCGGTAGGTCAGCGCGAACAGGCCGTTCAGGCCCAGCGTCCGCCCCTCCTCCACGCAGGCGCGCGTGATCGCCGCGCCCAGCCCTCGGGAGTGCTCCGACTCCTCGACGGCCAGCGACTTCAGCTCCGCCATGTCCGCCCAGACGATGTGCAGCGCGCCGCAGGCGACGACGTGGCCGTCCGCCGCGCGCACCACGAAGAAGTCCCGCAGGTTCTCGTACGTCTCGCCCAGGGTCCGGGGGAGCATCTGCCCCTGCGCCGCCCAGTAGTTCACCAGCCGGGCAATGCCCTCCGCGTCCTGCACGGTGGCGCGCACGACGCGCACGTCCGAGGCAGCCCGGCCGGCTGGATCGGAGGAGGAGGTGCCGGATTGCGAGGTCATGGTCATAGGATAAGCCCACCCGGATCGCCCGTCTGCGGGACTACGGACGCGGCGGACGCTCCTCGCCCAGGTCGCCCAGCGCGTGGTCGGCCCGCAGCCAGCCGAGGCGCTTGGCGATGTTGTCGTAGAAGCGCTCCGGCCCGCCAAGGCGCACGAACCGCGCCGTGCGGGGCGAGCGCGACACCTCCACCACGGTGCCGGTGGTGACGGGGCTCTGGTGCAGCCCGTCCACGGTGAGCAGCGCCTCGTCGCCGCGCTCCAGGAACAGGCGCAGCCGGGCGTCGCCCTGGAGCACCAGCGGGTTCGCGCGAGTGAGGTGCGGGGCGACCGCGACCAGGATCATGTCGTCCGAGGACGGATGCAGGATCGGCCCGCCCACGGAGAGCGAGTAGCCGGTCGACCCCGTCGCGGTGGCGACGACCACCGCGTCCGCGCGGTATTCCGCCACCAGCACGCCCTCGATGCTCGCGCCGACGGAGATCGTCTTGCCGAGGATCGCGCGCCCGATGACCACGTCATTCAGCGCGTGCATCGGCTCGGCCTCGCCGACCCGCGCCTGCACCATGGCGTGCCGCTCGATGCGGGCGTGGCCGCGCAGCACCTCCGCCAGCGACGCCTCCGCGTCCGCCTCGACGGTCTCGGTCAGGAAGCCCAGACGCCCCATGCGCACGCCGAAGATCGCCGTGCCGGTCTGTGCCGCGAACTCGGAGGCGTGCAGCACCGTCCCGTCGCCGCCGACGCAGACGAGGAGATCCGCCGTGGCGAGGCGCGTGCAGAACTCCACGCTGCCGTCGCCGTCGCCCGGCAGCGGCAGCACGTGCACCCAGGAACGCCGCCCGGCGGCGCGCGCCTGCGCGGCCAGGCGCTCCGCCAGGTCGGCGGCCCCCGCGACGTCGCGGTGGTAGCAGACGGCGACCTCGGACGGCGCGGCGAAGTCCATCGGCTGGTCGGTCACGCGCCTGCCCCGATCTCGCCGGCGAGCCCCTGCTCCGGCACGCGCGCCCACAGGAAGAACTCGCGGTTGCCCGCCGGGCCCAGCAGCGGCGACCGGACGACGCCGCGGACGCGCAGGCCGAGGTCGAGCGCGGCGAGCATGACCTTGGCGACGGTGCCGGCGTGGACGACGGGGTCGCGCACGACGCCGCCCTTCTCCACCGCCTCCGCGCCCGCCTCGAACTGGGGCTTCACCATCAGCAGCAGATCCCCTCCGGGGGCGACGGAGCGGACGACGGCGGGCAGCACCGTGGTGATCGAGATGAACGAGACGTCCATCACCACCAGCTCCGCGGGCGGGTCCAGCGGGTCCAGCGCCCGCGCATTGGTGCGCTCGTGCAGCTCGATGCGCGGGTCCTCGCGCAGTTTCGCGGCGAAGTCGCCGTACCCCACGTCCACCGCCACCACGTAGGCGGCGCCGTGCTGGAGCAGGCAGTCTGTGAAACCGCCCGTGGAGGCGCCCACGTCGAGGCAGCGGCGCCCCTCGACGCGCACCCCGGTGCGGGCGAGGGCGTGCGCTAGTTTCTCGCCGCCACGGCTGACGTACGGCGGCGGGGCCTTCACCTCGATCGCCGCGTCCACGGACGTGGGCTTCGCGGGCTGCGTGGCCACCTCGCCGTCCACCAGCACCTCGCGCGCCATCACCAGCGCGCGGGCGCGGTCACGCCCGGTGGCGAGGCCACGCTCCACGAGCAGCACGTCGAGGCGCTCGCGCGCGACACGCGCGGGGCGCGGGTGGGGGGTAGGGGCAGCGGGCCGAGACTTCGCGGGCATCGCGCCGATCCGCTCGATCGCCAAGGCCGCCCTGCGGCGGCCTGAGAGGCGCAGGATAGCACCGGCGGCGCTGCACGCACGCGTGCGACGCCCTCGGCGCTCGCCGGCGCCGCGGGAGGGCTAGGCCGACTCCTGCACCGGGCGGTCGTCCTCGCCCAGGTGGACGGCCGTGCCGGCCGCGGTCAGCAGCAGCGGCGCGACCCGGTTGTTCACCGTCTCCGCGGAGACGATGCACTTCTTCACGTCCCCTCGCGAGGGCACATCGAACATGACGTCCAGCAGGATCTGCTCCAGCACCGTGCGGAGCCCGCGGGCGCCGGTGCGCTGGGCCAGCGCCTTCTCCGCGATGGCCACACGGGCGTCATCCGTGAAGACAAGCTCGCAGTCGTCCAGCGCGAACAGGCGCTGGAACTGCCGGGCGACCGCGTTCTTCGGCTGCGTCAGGATCGCGACCATCATCTCGATGGTGAGCGGGTCCAGCGTCGCGACCACGGGGAGGCGGCCGACGAACTCCGGGATCAGGCCGAACGTGAGCAGGTCGTCGTGGGTGACGTCCCGCAGGATGTTCGCCTTCTCCGCCTCCACCTCCGCGCGGCTCCGGGTGTCCGGGTGGAACCCCAGCGAGCGCGTCCCCTGCCCCGTGCGCTTCGCGACGACCTTCTCGAGGCCCTCGAACGCGCCGCCGCAGATGAAGAGGATGTTCGCGGTGTTGATCTGGATGAAGTCCTGGTGCGGGTGCTTGCGGCCGCCCTGCGGCGGGACGCTGGCCACGGAGCCCTCGATGATCTTGAGCAGCGCCTGCTGCACGCCCTCGCCCGAGACGTCGCGCGTGATCGACGGGTTGTCGCTCTTGCGCGCGATCTTGTCGATCTCGTCGATGTAGACGATCCCGCGCTCCGCCTTCTGGATGTCGAAGTCGGCGGCCTGGATCAGGTGGAGGAGGATGTTCTCCACGTCCTCGCCCACGTAGCCGGCCTCGGTCAGCGCGGTCGCATCGGCGATGGAGAACGGCACGTCGAGCATCTTCGCCAGCGTGCGCGCGAACTCCGTCTTGCCGGTGCCCGTGGGCCCGATCAGCAGGATGTTCGACTTCTCGAGGTCGAGGTCCGCCTGGACGGGGGCCTCCACGCGCTTGAAGTGGTTGTAGACGGCGACCGCCAGGACGCGCTTCGTGCGCTCTTGCCCGACGATGTACTCGTCGAGCTGGTTCATGATCTCCTGGGGGGTACGGACGCGCGCACCGGCGGCCTTGCCGACGGACTTCCCGCTCTGCGACTCCTCGTTGATGATCTCCTGGCAGAGGTCAACGCACTCATCGCAGATGTAGACCGCGCCGGGACCAGCGATCAGGCGCTTGACCTGGTCCTGGTTCTTCCCGCAGAAGGAGCAGTTGTACTGCACCCTGCTGCCGCGTGTCGTGCTCCCGGCCATGGAACCCCCCGGTTCACCCGCCGCTCTCACTCCAGCGATCGAGGCGCACCTCGATCGCCGCCCGGCTCCGGGCTAGTTCTGTTCCGGCTTGGACAGCAGCTCGTCCACCAGCCCGTAGTTCTTCGCCTCTTCCGCGGTCATGTAGATGTCGCGGTCGGTGTCGTGCTTGATCCGCTCCATCGTCTGCCCGGTGGCGTCGGCGAGGATCTGGCGGATCTTCTCGTTGTTGCGGAGCAGCTCGCGCGCCTGGATCTCCACGTCGGACGCCTGGCCGGAACCACCGCCCAGCGCCTGGTGCATGTGGATCGTGGCATTCGGGAGCGCGTAGCGCTTGCCCTTCTTGCCGGCGGCCAGCAGCACCGTCCCCATGGATGCGGTCACACCCACGGCGATCGTGCTCACGTCCGCGCGGATCAGGTTCATGGTGTCCATGATGGCCAGGCCCGCGTAGATCATGCCGCCGGGGGAGTTCACGTAGATCGAGATGTCGCGGTCGGGGTCCTCCCGGTCCAGGAACAGCAGCTGCGCGACGATCGAGTTCGCCACCTGGTCGTCGATCGGCGTGCCGAGGAAGACGATGCGCTCCTTCAGCAGCAGCGAGTAGATGTCGTACGCGCGCTCACCGCGAGCGCTCGTCTCTACAACCATCGGCACAATGTTCTGGGGCTTGAGGAAGCCCTCCGAGAAGTCGTTGGGGCGGATCGGGCGGTAGGTCATCTCTCGCGTTCCTGTCCTGCTCGCTCGTGGTTGTCGTGCCCCGTGCCGGGGCCCCGTCGCGTCCTGCGGACGCTATTCCTGTGCCGTCTCCGAGCCGTCCTGCGTGGTGGCTTCCGCCTCGTCCACGGAGTCGTCCGTGGCCTCCTCGGCGCCCTCGGCGCGCGCGCCGCGGCGACGCCGGCTGGCGCGCGGGGCGGAGGCGTCGCCCTCGCCCTCCGGCTGCGAGCAGATCTCGACCAGTCGCTCCAGCGCGGTGCGCGTGATCAGCTGGTTCTTGATCGAGGTGCGCCCGTCCGGCGTGTCGAACAGGCCGCGGATCGCGGCGATGCTCTCCGGGTTCGGCTCCCCGCCGCCACCCATCTGGCCGGCGAGCGAGTCGATCTCGGCGTCGATCATCTCGTCCGTGATCTCGATCGCCTCGTCTTCGATCAGCTGGCCGATGACGAGGGCGCGGCGGACGGTGAGGTCGGCGCGCTCCTTCAACTCCTCGCGGAGCTCATCCAGCGTCTTGCCGATCGCGTTGAGCCAGTTGTTCAGGCCCTCCGGCGTGTGCGACGCGTGGTTGGACTCGCGGTCGATGATGCGGTCGATCTCGCGGTCGACCAGCACCTCCGGGTAGTCCAGGCTGGCCGTGGCCACCAGCAGGTCGACGATCTCGTCCTGGTAGTCGCCCATGAGCATGCGCTCGGCCTGCGACTGCAGGTCGGAGCGGATGCGCGCGTCCATCTCCGCGACGGTGGAGACGCCCTCCTCGTCCAGGGAGACGACGAACTCGTCGTCCACCTCCGGGAGGACCTCCTGCTTCACCTCGTGGATGGTCAGGTCGTACTTCGCCGTCTTGCCGGCGATCTCGGCGGCCGGGAAGTCCTCCGGCAGGTCGAACTCAATGTGGTGGGCCACGCCGCGCTCGAGGCCGATCAGGCGCTCCACGAAGCCGGGGAGCGAGACCACAGCGCCCTCGCGGACGGGGAACTCGGCGTCCTCCTCCACGTGGGGCTCGGCCTGGCCGTCCACCATCACGGTCACGTCTGCGCGGACGGTGTCGTTCCACTGCACGGCGCGGTCCACCGGCTCCAGCACCGCGTGCCGGCGGCGGATGGCGGTCAGGGCGTCCTGCACCTGCTCCTCGGTGACGTTCACCTCGGGCTTGGGGGCGCGCAGCGACTTGTAGTCCTTCAGGTCCACGTCCGGGCGCACCGGCACGATCGCCGTGACCACCAGCGGCTCCGTCGACTTCAGCGAGAACTCCGGCTGGTCGATCGCGTCCAGCTCCTCGGAGACCAGCGCCTCCTGGTAGATCTCGGGGACGAGCTCCTCCAGCGCCTCCTGCAGCAGCGCGGCGGTGCCGACATGCCGCTCAAGGTTGCGGCGCGGCACCTTGCCGGGCCGGAACCCGGGGACCCGCACCTGCTTGGAGAGGCGCGCGACCGCACGGTCCATGTGCTTCTCGACCCGCTCTTGATCGACCTCGATCTCGAGCGAGACGCGCGCGCGGGGGAGTCGTTCCTTCGTGATGGCCAATGCGGTGCACCCTCTGGCGTACTGGCTGCCGTGATTCGGGTCACGACTGGGCCGCGGGACGGACGGGCGCACACTGACGCTCCGTCCGAATCAACGGTTCCGTGACTTCTCTTGCGAATTCACTATAGCACGCGACCTGTTGGGCTCCGCCCTCGGGGAACGCCCCATCAGGGGTGCTCAGGAGCCCGCCGAGGGCCCCCGCTAGCGCCCTCGGACGGCGTCGTTCAGGGCGTCGCCCAGCAGGTTGAAGGCGAAGAGCAGCAGCGTCACCACCGCCCCCGGCACCAGCAGCAGGTGGGGGCTCTGCTGGAACGTGCGAGGCCCGGAGCCCTCGAACAGCATCGCCCCGAAGGAGGCGGCCGGAGGCTGGACGCCCACCCCGAACCAGGTCAGCACGATCTCCGAGCCGGCGATGCCGCCGAGGGTCGCCGAGATCTGGAGGATGATCAGGAAGGACACATTCGGTAGCAGGTGGTAGCGGATGACCCGCCACGGCGACGCTCCCAGCGCCTCCGCCGAGAGCACGAAGTCGCGCTCCCGAAGCTGCAGGATCTGCGCCCGGATGATGCGCGCCGTGCCCACCCAGAAGAACAGGGATAGCGCCGAGAACACGAGGAGATAGGACGGCAGCCCGGACGCGACCAGCCCGGTGAACCCGGTCGCCCGTTCGAACCCGCGTACCGCCTCGGTCACGCGTGCGCCCAGCGTGGCGTTGATCAGGATGAGCATGACCAGCCCGGGGAGCGACGAGAAGACGTCGCCGACGCGCATGATCAGCGCGTCCACCCAGCCGCCCCGGTACCCCGACAGCAGGCCGAGGGTGTTCCCGATCAACAGCGATCCGCTCAGGATCACGGCCGTGGTGACGATCAGCGTCGTCCGGGCGGAGTACATGGTGCGGCTGAGCATGTCGCGGCCCAGCGTGTCCGTCCCCAACAGATGCTCCCAGCTGGGCCCCTGCCGCGGGATGTCGAGGTTCTGCTGGGTGTAGGAGTACGGCGCGAGCCACGGCGCGAAGATGCCCATCGCGTAGATGACGGCGATGACGACGAGGGAGATCATCGCGAGGCGCTTGCGGCGCAGGCGCCGCCAGATCAGGCGCCACTCGCTCTCGCCCATGACCTCCTGCTGAGGCGTCGCCCGTTCGACGGTCGCGGAGGCCATCAGCGGCTCGCCCCGATGCGCACCCGCGGGTCCACGAGGCCGTACGCGAGCTCCGCCAGCAGGTTCGCGAGGACGAACGCCGAGGCGAAGATCACGGTCGTCGCCAGGATCACGTCATAGTCGCGGCTCGTCACCGCCTCGAACGTCAGCCGGCCGATGCCGTTGATGCCCATCAACGTCTCCACGAAGAAGGCGCCCTCGATGATGCCGGCGAGCGCGAAGCCGACGACGGTGATCAGCGGCAGCAGCGCGTTCGGGAGGACATGGCGGAACTGGACAGTCGCCTCGGACAGCCCCTTGGAGCGCGCGGTCCGCACGTAGTCCTCCAGGTTCACCTCCAGCGCCGTGATGCGCACGAGGCGCGCGACGCCGACGAAGCCGGGGAGCGTGAACGCGACCAGCGGGATGTAGAGGTGCGGGTTCGGGATCGGGATCGCGATCACGCCCCCGATCCAGTAGAGCGCGAAGATGCCGTCCCACCCGCCGACCGGCAGCACCTGGAGCTTCACCGCGAACAGCCAGACGAGCGGCGGGATCACCACCAGCACCGGGATCGCCTGCAGGAACAGCAGCGTCCCGATGATCATCGGGTCCACCCACGTCCCCGCGAGCCGCGCCGCGAGGAGCCCGAGCGGGATCCCGACGACGAACACGATGATCAGCGCCACGAAGCCGAGCTGCGCGGAGATCCACATCTTCGGGAAGATCAGTTCGGACACGGAGAAGCCGCGCTGCAGGTAGGACTCGCCCAGGTCGCCGCGCACGGCGCGGTTGAGCCACATCAGGTACTGCTCCGGGATCGAGCGGTCGAACCCGCGGTCGGCGCGGATCTGCGCCAGCACCACGGGGTCGCGCACCTGCCCGGCGATCACCGTGACCGGGTCGCCGGGCCCGTACCGCGCGAGGGCGAACGTG
>JBFWQJ010000121.1:0-8790 GCA_050249515.1 Dehalococcoidia bacterium
GAGACGGCCCGGCGGCGCTGGGTGGCCCGCGACCCCGGGGGAGCTCGCCGTGCTCGAACGCGAGGTCGCCGCGCTGGACGCCGCCCCGTCACCCGCCGCCTGTGCCACGTGCGATGGGGCGTACTACGTCCTCAGCCGCGCACGTCAGCGCGGCGGCTCAACCGTGATCGAGGGGATGCAGCCCTCACTCCGCTCCGTGCTGCCCTGTCCCGCCTGCAACGTTCCCACGCCGGAGGCGCTGCTTGCGGCCTCCGGGATCCCTCCGCGGTACGCGCACTGCACACTCGACACCTTCCCCGCCGAGGCCGAGAAGCAACCCGCTGTGATCGCGGTGCGCGCCTGGCTTGATGCCGGAGCCGCGTCGTCGCTGCTACTCGTCGGCGGCAATGGCCGCGGGAAGACCGGACTCGCGGTGTCCGTCGTGCACGAGCTCTGCCGGGCCGGGCGAGCCGTCCGCTTCATCGCCGTCGCCGACCTGCTAGACGAGGTGCGCGCGACGTTCGACGCCAGCGCCGCTGTCGGCAAGGAGCGCGTCATCGCACGGTACCGGACCGTGGACGTGCTGGTACTGGACGACCTGATGGCCCCCAGCGTTACCGAGTGGGTGCGAGAGGCGGTGACAGTGCTCCTGGAGGCCCGGCGCTCGGCGGGACTGGCGACCGTGATCACCAGCGACCAGCGCGCTCCGGAGATCCGCGCGGCATACGGCGACCGACTCCTGTCGCGGCTCCACAAGTTCACGCGCGTCGAGGTTCCGGGACGTGACCTGAGGGACACGCGCTGATGTGTGCGTTCGCCTGCGCGCACCGGCCACCGGGAGGTATCGCGCGACGCGCGAGGCTGCCACGGCGCGCTGTCGTCCTCGATAAGCGCGAATGCGGGACGCTTGTCGCCGTCTGGCGAGAGGTGGGTGCAGCGCGGCCGCTGTCTCGTGACCGACCCGGAGACCAGGCTGCCGGTGACGATCGGCCTCAACGGGGGCGGCTGGGTGTACTGGGACGAGTGCCGGCTCTGCGGGACCCGCTTCAACTCGCGCATGGGTGCGCGAGGATGGCACGGTCACCACGCGCGGCCGCCCGTACCGCTAGGGCAGCTCGAGCGTCACACGCCGTCGCCGAGCGAGCGCCTCGAGGGCGAGGCGCAGCATCGCGCCATGCTCCACGAGCCGCTCGCCGCGCTCCCACCGGGCGATCGTGTTGCGGGCCGGCCCGAGCGCCGCGGCGAGCTCGTCCTGCGTCATCCCGAGTGCCTGGCGCGCACCGGGGAGCCAGTCTGAGACGTCCTCCGGCACCGCTACGCCGCCGCGAGCGACGGGAACGACCGGAGCGCCGCCGTGAGGGTTTGCTGTTCCGGGAGGCCGGCCAGGTCGATGCCGGCCGACACGTTCAGGAACTCCACGCCCAGCACCTCGCCGCCACCCCCATAGTCCACGTTGCGGCTCTCGTCCCAGGGCTGCGTCCGTGCGACGTCGCCGGGGCGCCGCGACCGGAGGGAGACGTACACCGCCTCCGCCTCCGGGGTGTACGTGACCACCACGTCCTTCATGTCGTCCATCGCTGTGCTCCTCTGCCTGTCCTCGTACCACCACGCCGTCACGACCTCTGGCGTCACGTCCTCCGTGGACGATGACCACGGGCGGCCAACGGACAGACCCGCCGGAGCACCAGCTGACCTAGGCTCGCTCCGGCTCACGGATCACCGGACCACTCGTGACTCTCCAACCGCGATCACGGCGTATGTGCTCCAACTCGTGATCGCGGATCCACTCGCGGAGGTCCTCGCGGAGCCCTGACAGCTCCCGGGCGCTCTGGTCACTGGCGCGCTGAGCCGCGATCGCCGCGGTGCGAAGCTCCTCGAGGCGCGGCCGCAGCGTGACCTTCCACAACAGCGTGCCGACGCCCGCGACGCCTAGGATCGTGCTACAGGCGGTGCCGACGAGCGTCAACGTGTCCATGGCGGATCACCGTGCCTCACTCGCGACACGGGCCGCAAGACATCGACCATGGTCGCATCACGGAACAGTCGCTCCACCTCGGCGGCCGCGCTGTTGTGCGTGGATCGCTGAGCCTCCACGTACCTGAGCGCCTGCCGCATGCTCCCGGTCAACCTGTTCAGGACGCGGCCGATCTCGTCTCGCTCCGAGGTAGAGAGGTGCATCCTCGTGGTCGCGAGCGACGCTCGCACCTGCGCGTAGACAGCGCGACAGGCGCGCACCTCGGCCGCGGTGAGCGTCGGCCGGTGGCTCTCCAGCAGCCGGCAGGCCCTGTCCATAGATACCGCGAGCGGCATCGCCGCGTGCCTCGGCGCGCCCGAGTGAAGCGCGCCCCCGTCTGCTCGCAAGATCGAAGCGCCGGGGTCAGAGGGGATCGCGACGAAGCTCCACTCGAGCAACTCCTGCCGCACGAAGACAAGCACTGCTCGCCGGCGTCCATCAGGTGCCGTCTCCTCCTCGACGCGCGTCTCCAGGGGGAGCCATCGGGCCGACGTCGCGTTGATCAGCCCGCGCCGGATCTTCCCCAGCACGCGCACGGCGAACTCATCCGCCATGTCGAAGCGCGCCGTCGCGAGCATGCGCGCGCGCCGCCCCTCACCCTCGACCGCCTCATTCTCGGACGTCGCGATCGGCATGCGGTCAGTCGGCACACCCAGCGGACCACCAGTCCCGTCGTCGTGTTGGTAGAGCACGACTGGATTCGCGCGGAAGTTAGCCAGCTCCCAGCCGTCCTGCAGGATCCGCGCGCCGTCGCGTGCGACTGCTCCCGTGGAGATCCGCGCGCGGATCCGGTCTGACTGCCTGCTGCCGGCGTCGCGTGCGTCGGACGTCCCTCGCACGATCGCGGCAGGAATCGTCTGGCGGAACCGTTCAGTCGGCGCAGTTCCCGCGGATCGATCGCCGTGTCTCATGTTGCACCCCCTGGGTGTGCCGTCGTGCCGCTTGTACCCCGCGGCCACGTGGACGCCGCGGGGCACTCGCTCCGCCGGCCGTTCATGCCGCTCAGCGCGCCACGGCCTGATGGCCATCCGTGATCAGGGAGCGCCGCGTTCTCTGGAGCATGCCCATCTCCGCGAGCAGCTCCGGCAGCGGATGATCTCCCAGCCCCCCGCGCCGTCCCGGGTGTCCCTCCGGAAGCAGTCCGGGGTCGGCCTCACCGAGGACCAGCCGAGCGCGGCGATCCGCGACGTGCAGCTCCCGAATGAAGTCCAGCCCCACGACACCCGTGTAGTGTGCTCCGACGTCGAGGGCGACCGAGCAACATCCGGAGAACACCTGGCCAGTGGCCTGGACTACGAAATGCACGTCCACGGTGGCGGCGGGCGTGCATCGCCCGTCCAGGCCGGTCAGATAGCTGTCGGCGCGAGGCACCGAGAGCCCCGGCAGCGCGGACGCGGAAAGGACGGTCGTCGTGGATCCCGTGTCGACAGCGAGCAGCTGCGGTGCTCCGCACCGCGACTGCGGCTGATCGCGCTGGCACGCCAGCGCGATGACAGCCACCATGAAGCCTCGCTGCGCGTGGTCGTATCGCAGGTGCAGCTCGTCCACGGATTCGGCCTCTACGGACCTAGGGTCGCGCCGTCGACCACGAGAAGGCGCCACGCAGGAACCCCCCCGCTCAACACGCCCAGATCAGGGTCGACCTGGCCGGCCCCTATCAGTCGCACCGAATCCCCGCCAGCGGCGAGGACCGCCTGGGTGTGGCTGTTCTGGTCGAACGCCTGGCCGCACGTGACCGTGATGGCTCCGCCGGCGGTCTCCTCGAGGACGAGCGTTAGCTCCTGCCCGATGAAGTTGGGCGGCCCCAGCACTCGGCTCTCTGCCCCCGCGCCACACCGGAGCCGGACGGTGTTCCATGTCACGCTCGCGATGACGCCGGCATCGCCGGGATCCTCGAGCAGCTCCACCTTGACGCCGAGCGTGTGGACAGGCTTGCGGCCTGGCTTGCCCCAGCTCATGACGACTGCTCCTTGGCGTTCGCGTAGGCCTGCTCCGCCCGGGCGATGTCCGCATCGACGACTCTGCGCGCCTGGTCGACCTCGCGAGCCCACACGAGCCGACCGAACCCAGGCAGGAGCACCTTCCGGACCAGCGCCGCAGTGTCGGGGCGAAGCAGACCGAAGGGGTCCGCCAGTCCCCGCCAGGGTTCCACCTGCAGCCGCGCCGCGAGGCTGTCGTGCTCGCGCCGCAGGGAGACCCACTCGCGGCGCCAGGAAGCCCACCGGCCAACCGCCTCGACGGCGTCACGGATCGCCACGAGCGCCGCACGGTGGTGGTGCGGGTGCCCTTCCTTCTCGTGCCCGCGCAGCGCCTCCGCCACCTCGGCGAGCCGAGCCTCCAGGAAAGGGCGCTCGATCGCCTCGGAGTACTCGTACGCCCGCGACAACTCCTCGCGGCGCTGCACGATCGCGTCCTCGAGATCGGTGATAGCCGTCTCGACCGCGGCCATCGCCATGCCGACGTCCTCGCCGCGGAGGTCGCGCGTTACCCGAAGCGTGGTCCGCTCGGCCTTGGACCTCTCAAGCTGCTCCGAAGCGTCGGCGATCTGACTCTTCAGCGAGTCGATGAAGTCGGCGACCCGCCGTCGCTCCGCATCAATCGTCTCGACGCTCGGCGTGTTCATCGAGTTCGTACCTCCCACCAGCTCGCCTCCTACATCCGGGCCGCGAAAGAAGTGCCTTCACATTCGGCCCACGGCAGGCATTTCGAGCCCTCCGCACAAGAACTCCAGGAAGCACCGCCGACCGATTCCCCAGCGTTTACACGGGATTCCGGTGTTCCGTGGTGGCTGCCGGCCGTTCTTTCTTTTTTTGTTTCGCGCTGCGAAAGGTGCGCACCTTTGGCGGCGACGGAACAACCACGATTCCAGAGGGGGTATGGCCCTCTAGGTCTCCGCGTCAGGCGCTCGCCGCTACCGCATCCGGCAGTGTGGCAAGGAACCGGTCGACGGCTTCGCGTGGTACGCGACGTGACGCCCCGATCTTCACGGCCTGCAGGCGGCCGTCACGGATCGCGGCGTAGATCGCCGTGCGCCCGACACGGCAAAGCGCCGCGGTCTCCTCCACCGTGTAGAGCAGCTGTTCCGCAGTCCCGGTCATCCGGATCCCTCCCTCAGCTGCGGCATGCGTCCGCCGCGAACCGCCACGGACAGATCGTCTTGCCGCCTGCAGGGTTAGGCATCAGGGGCGCGCTGACAGCGAGATCTGTCCACCGAGCGCCAACTCGGGCGAGGCCGGCGGACATCTCTACCATTGCGCTGCGAGCGCGGGCCGGGCCGGGCTATTCCGTCGCGCCGGCCGCGGCGATAGCGGCCGACTCCGCCTGGACACCCGGGAATACAAGCGGCTGCGAGCCGTAGTTGTTGATGACGATGCCGGCCGCTGGCCCAAGCTTCTGGAGCGTGGTGCCGTCGAACTTCCCGCCGTCCGTCGTGATGAAGTTGCCGGCGGCGTCCGTGCTGCCCTCGAGGCCCCGGGCGGCCGCGGCCGCCGCGAGGAACGCCCCGCGCGAGGACGCCGCGCTCAGGTTCCCGCCCCGGTTCAGCTGCGAGAACAGGTCGTTCGCAATCGAGCGCATCTGCGCGGCGTGCTCCCGCTCCGCCGCCATCTGCTCGCGCGTCGCCTCGATGGTGTCGCGGATGCTGTCGAGGCGGAGCGTCTCGGTCAGGTCGAGGCGCGCGGAGGCGTCCCGCAGCGAGTCCGCCTGCTGCTCCAGCTCGCGGAAGTCGTCGGTGTTCTCGCGGCCGCGGGCGGACAGGTCCGCCATCGACAGCCCCACCTCGGCCAGCTCGCCGGACAGCTCACGGCGCACCTCGCGGAAGCGCAGCACCGCGGCGTCGAACGCGGCCACGTCGCCTGCCTGCGGGCTCGCCGGCGCGCGCTCGAGGAACCCCGCGATGCGCGCCAGGTTCGCCCCCGAGAACGCCCCGCGCGTGGTGCCGCCGCCGCCGCCGGACGAGCCGGGCGGCAGGCTGAGGTCTACAGGGGCGGGGCCGAGCTGGTTCAGGCCGGCGACGCCGTTCTGCATGGCCCACTTGTTGAAGCCTGCCCAGTCGAAGCTCGTCTCGACCGACGGAAGGGCGGTGTCGCCTTCCGAGGCGAGCGGGTTGACCGGAGTGCGCAGGCCCGCCAGTCCCGCCTCGAAGAGCAGTCGGTTGGCTTCGTCCATGCCGAGACTGGCGACGTCTCCAGCGAGGCCGACCCATGGCCCGATCGCTCGCTTCGCTCGCTGCACGCCGAGCGGGTCCAGGAGCCGGAGGCCCACGCCTGCCGCGTCTCCGGCAAAGCCCAGCCCGGCCCCAACGATGCCCATCGGCGAGAGGCCCGCAGAGCGTTCGCCCTTTTCGTTCACGGTCACCGTGAACTCGATCGGCTTGCTCGCCGCTTCCGCCAGCTTGCCGATGTTGCCCAGCAGATCGCTGGTGGCGCCCACCGCCGCTGCCATGGGGCCCTCGACACCGCTGCCGATCTTCGCGGTCAGCGTCTCCCACTCTGCGCCCAGCTTGCGCTCGGCATTCGCGAGGCCGGTGGAGGTGCGCTCGAAGTCCCCCTGCTGGACCGTGGTGTCCTTCAGGATCAGGTTGTAGCGGGCCTGCACCTTCTGCTGCTCGGTCAGCTCCGACCCTACCGACGCCAGGCCGGTGGCGTACGCCTCGCTCTTCACGCGCGCTTCGGACAGCAGGACGCCGTACTGGCGCAGCGGTTCGGCCTCGCCGGCGAGACCGGAGCGCAGGCGCAGCAGCATGTCGCTGGGGTCCGCGTCGTTGAAGGAGGCCATGTCGGAGGCAAGCTGCGTTAGCCGGACGGACATGTCCGCTGCCTCCGCCTTGCCCAGCCCGATGGTGTTGAACATGTTGCCGTAGGCGCCGGCCGCCGCCAGCGCCTCTCGGCGAGAGATGCCGAATGCGCTGGAGGACTTCAGGGCGAACTCGCTCACGACGCGGGACGACTCACCGAAGACCACGTTGACCTTGTTCTGCGCCTCGGAAACGGACGACGCCTGGCCAGCCAGGCCGTAGATGCTCCGCGCGGCCGCGTTGGCTCCGACAGCTACCGCGGACATTCCGCCGGCGACGGCGAGCGACCCCATCCCCAAGCCCGTGAACTCACTGCGCAGGCCGGTTGCGGACTGGCGCACCCGGTTGAAGACGGGCGTCGCCTGGTCCTTGCCGGTGACGAGGATGGTGACTTCGTTGCCCACGGGGCGCCCCCTTGCCGCGGGAACTCTGGCTGAGGCCCTGCGCCTATGACTGCAGCATTTCGGGAAGCTGTACTGCGACAGGGATCGGCAGAGAGACGTCGGCATCGCTCGCGCGTTTGCGCGCCTTTGGACGATGCTGGGTCATGCCGCGCGCGACCCTCGGAGTTGTCGGCGGTGGGTCCGCGGGGGCCGGTCACTAGCCGCCCCCGCGGCCGCGCAACAACGGAGGCTGATGGTCGATAACCAGTGCCCCCACTGCCTCGGTGGCCGTGTGTACCGGGACACCTCCGGAGCCGTGGGTTGCGTCAACTGCGGCCGTCCGGCAGAGGCGCCGGCCATTGCGATCACGCTCGCGCAGGAACCGAACCGCCGCGGGCCCAAGGCGCGCCCCGATCGCCCCGTGGGTGCAGAGCGGGGCTCCCTCAAGCGGGCAGGCTAAAGGCCGCGCTCCCCGCCCACCCCCGAAAGACGCCCGCGGGCGCGCTACTGGAGCCGTCGGCAGGTCAGACCCCGGCATCCTCGCGGAGGGACGGCGCGACCGGCCCATACGAGAGTCGCCTGAGCGCCTCCAGGACGCCCTTGGGAGCCCGTTCCGTGGCTACCGCCGATCCTCTCCTTGGCGGCCTTGGAAGGGGAAGCGCTCTCCGGCAACGGGGGCGGAGGCTGGGGACCTCCAGGGGCTCGTCGCGCGATGGTTATGTCGAAAGAACCGTTGCTCTCCGTGTGACGGAACACGGCACGGCCCGGCGCTGCTCGGTGGTCACGCACTCCCTCCCCGACGCGCTTTGGCGCGGGTCCTTCCGATGCTAGGCCGCGGTCGGTGTGGCGAGCGCCTACGGGGACCGCTCGCCACACCGCGCGTCGAGGAGGCCGCAGGTGGTCGACAATGTCTGCCTGCACTGCATCGGTGGGCGCGTGTTCGCCGACCTCGACGGCGAGCTTAGCTGCGTGAACTGCGGACGGTCGCCCGTGACACCGGAGATCGATAGCAGACTCGTCCTCGAGGTGAGTCGGGCCGGCCGACGCCCGAACCCCGAACGGCGCGGCCGTCAGCCCGTAGAAAGTCACGCAAGGTCCCTGGAGCGCTCCCTGAGTCCGCTTCCACGCTTGCCTGCGAACAAGGTTCTCACCGCTCGCCAGGGCGAGCGCATCGCGATCCGGTCGCTCATGGGAGTCAGGGGCGCGTCACGCCGCCCTCCCCGTTCGCGCGCCGACCGCTTCGAGGCGCTGGATGAGCTCGCCCCACGTGATCGGCAGGTTGGACTGCCGCTTCGCCCGCTCGCCGTGAAGGTCCTCGGGGTTCGCGATCGCGCGCGCCGCGTCGAGGACCTCAAGCTCGAGGACCTCGCACAACGCGGAGTCGCGTGCCTCCGCTACCGACTCGAAGCTGTAGAGCTGCTTCCACTCGGCAAGCTCCGGTGCGGCGCGGACAAGCGTTCGGTACAGCGCTCGGAGCTCGAGCGGGGGCAGCTCGTAGAGCGCGTCCCGGATCGCGTCCAGCGCCTCCGCCCCGTAGTCGTCGGTGCTGCCGTCGTCACGGATCCCCGGGCGCGTCCGGGCGTAGTCCGCCCCTAGCTGCCGGGCCAGAGCCCGGAGCT
>JBFWQJ010000122.1:0-8785 GCA_050249515.1 Dehalococcoidia bacterium
TCGACACCGCCGGCTGGGGCGAGGTCACGACCGGCGGCCCGGCGTGGCACTTCAGCGACACGCCGGAGCGCTGGTTCGGGACGCCGTTCCCGGGTCAGCACGACGCGGAGATTCTCGCCGAGCTGGAGGCCGCCCGTGCCGCCCAGCCCGAGTCCGTGAAGCAGGGGAGCTAGGCGTGGCAGGTCCGCTGGATGGATTGAAGGTGCTGGAGATCGCCGAGGCGATCGCCGGCCCGTACGCGGCCATGGCGCTCGGCGACGCCGGCGCCGAGGTGACGAAGATCGAGTCGCTGGACGGCGACCGCACCCGCGAGTGGGGCTCGAAGACCCGCGGCGACCTGGGTGCGGTGTTCGCCGCGCTCAACCGCAACAAGCGCTCCATCGCCCTCGACCCCGCGTCCGCGGAGTCGAAGGAGACGGTCCGGAAGCTGGCGAAAGACGCGGACGTCATCATCACGGACGTCGGGTGGGACGCGAAGATCGGCCTCACCTACGACGTGGTGAAGGAGCTCAACCCGCGCGCCGTCTACTTCTCCATCTCGGAGTGGGGCGACAAGGGCCCGTGGGCCAACCAGCCGCCGTACGGCGAGCTGGCCGCGCAGCTCTCCGCGGAGACCAACCTCTCGCTGGGCGTGATCGGTGAGAAGCCGGTGCGCCAGGGCACGGACGTCGGGTCGATGTACGCCGGGATCTACGGCATCCAGGCGATCAACGCCGCCCTGCTCGCGCGCGAGCGCACCGGCAAGGGCCAGCGCATCGACGTGTCGCTGTTCGGCGTGCTGATGGCCATGCGCTCCACGCTGTGGGTGGCGCTGTCCAACCCGGACTACTGGTGGGGCTTCCACCTCGACTCGTACATCAAGCCGCCCGACAACGGCTACCTGTGCGGCGACGGCAAGCGCATCTTCTTCTCGCTGGCGCGCATGACGCCGGAGGAGCGCGCGCAGATGCACGAGGAGTTCGGCGGCCTCGACTTCCTCGAGGGTGAGCCGCGCAAGCAGATGTTCATGGAGGACCGCGGCGGCGGCGGCACCCGCTACGGGTACCTGATCACCGACCTGTGGGAGAAGGCGTTCTCGAAGGTCTCCTCCGACCAGGCGATCGAGACGATCCGCCGCCTCGGCGGGTGGTCCTTCCCGCTGAACGACTACCAGACGCTGTTCGACTCCGAGCAGGTCGCGGCGGTCGGCATGCTGGAGGACATGGAGTACCCAGGCCTCGGCGTGCGCAAGACCATGGCGCCGCCGTGGGAGTTCGCCGACACCCCGGCGAGCATCCGCCGCCCGCCCCCCGCGCTCGGCCAGCACACCGCCGAGATCCTCGCGGAGGCCAAGTAGCGAAGGCGCCCCGCGCGCACGGCGAACAACAGGAGGGGTGGAGCCGACGGCTCCACCCCTTCTTCGTGTCACCGGCTGGTCGAGGTACCGGGTGGGCCGCCCGTGCAATCCCCTCGATGCGACGAGCCCGCGCCGACCGCGTGCTACGAGGCGCGCGCAGCGTGGTGCTCGCGCACGGCGGGCAGCACGTCCGCGGCCAGGCGGCGCATCTGGTCCTCCACGTCCTTCGGGTCGCAGGCCCAGTTGAAGACGAACTCCGTCACGCCCAGGTCCACGTACGCGTTCATCCGGTCGATCACCTGCTGCGGGTTCCCCGCGAGCACCAGGTTCCGCATCACGTCCACCGTTGAGTTGTACCCGCGCGCCTCGTTGATCGCTGCGACCTCGATCGCCTCGGAGCCGTCGCCGTCGCCCACGTTCGTCATCTCCACGATGCCGTAACGCAGGTCGTCCGGGGCGCCGCGCTCCTTCAGCGCCTCCTGCCCGCGGGCATAGCCGTTCGGCGTCATGATGTACGGCAGCCAGCCGCGCCCGTGCTTCACCACGCGGTCGAACACGCGCTGCTGCTGCGGCGACCGGCCGCCTCGCGCGCCCAGAAGCACCGGCATCGGCGACTGGAGCGGCTTGATGCCCAGCTTGCCGCTGATCTCGTAGAAGCGGCCGTGGTGCTCGATGTCGTCGCCCGTCCACAGCTGCGTGATCACGTCCAGGCACTCATCCATCAGCGCGCCGCGCTGGCTCGGCTTGATGCCGTTCAACGTGAAGTCCGCGCCGCGCTCGCCGCCCACGCCCACGCCGAAGAGGAAGCGCCCGCCGCTGAGCTGGTCCAGCGTCGCCACCTGCAGCGCCGTCGTCGTCGGGTGGCGCATCGGCAGCAGGAACACCGAGGTGCCGAAGTGCAGATTCGAGGTGATGGAGGCGGCGTGCGTCAGCATCTGGAACGAGTCCGGCCCGCCCAGCGCGTACGACTGCCCCGTCCACACCGCGTCGAACTTCAGCGTCTCCGCCAGCTCCACCGCCTTTGTGAAGCGCGGGAATCCGGGCGCGATGTCCTCGTTCCGGATGGTGGACATGAGCATCACGCCGAAGGAAAGCGGGTGTCCGGCCATGGGAGTCTCCTCGTCGAATCGCGCCTCCTCGACCAATCGGCGTCGAGGCAGCGCGAGCATACCCGCCGCGTCGAACCCACGCACCGGCGCGCGCCCAACGCAACGGGAACGCAATGCCGCGCGTGCGCCTGTGGCGAGCGGGCGGGGGCGCGCCGCCTAGTGTGGATCGCGTCGGGATGGGCAGGAGGGCGCGACGTGTCCCGGAGCATCTACGGGGATGTCCACAGCCGCACCGCGCTGCGCGCCGCGTTCCGCGAGATCCGGCGCGACATCGGCACGGCGCGCTCCCCCAGCGCCCTGCAGGAGCTGTACCGCCGCGCCGGCTACGTCGTCTCGCTCACCTACGAGCCCTCGTGGCGCGACCGCTTCGGCGACGAGCTGGACGAGATCCGCCGGCTGGCGACGGAGGAGTTCGCCCGCTCCGCGCGCGCCATCAACCGGCGCTCCGATGCGCTGGGCAGCGACGCGCGCTACGAGCTGCGCTGGGACGCCGAGCCGCACGTCCACCCGGCGCCGCGCGCGGAGCGCGGCGCCTCCTGAGCAGCCGCGGAGGCGACCTCCGGCGCTAGTCCAGCCGCTCCCACGCCTCCACGCCGTCGAGGAAGTTGAGCAGGTGCCGGCGCCACTGCTCCGGCTGGTCCCAGTACAGCGTGTGCCCGCACTCATCGAGCATCACGAGCTGCGAGTTGCGGATATTGCGGTGCATGATCACCGAGCCGCCGGGCGGGCACATGGTGTCCTGCAGCCCCTGGAGGATCAGCACCGGGACGTCGATCTTCCGCAGCTCCGGCGTCCACGCGTACTGCTTCATCGCGCGGACGATGTGCCCGTAGATCTTGCCGGGGATCTGGAGCTGCCGCTCGCGGCCCTGCGCGGCCTTGTCCGCCGGGATCGGGCGCACCTCCGTCACCGCGTTCGCCAGCCGCGACCCGGCGTTGAGCACCGCCTCCACGCCTTCGGTCTCGGCGAGGACGGCGCGCTGCTCCCACGCGTCCGCCATGCGCTCCGCGACCTGGCTGGACGTCGACATCAGGAACGCCGCGGAGGCGAGCCCGGGGTGGTCGATGAGGAAGCGCTGCGTGATCGCGCCACCCATGGAGACGCCACCCACGAACACGTTGGACAGCCCGAGCGCCTTCACCAGCCCCGCCAGATCGCGCGCGTGCATCTCCGCGGAGTACGGGACATCCGGCTTGTCGGACTCACCGTGCCCGCGCACGTCCCACGCGAGGACGGCGTAGCGCTTCGCCAGCTCGGGGACGTCGTCGTCCCAGTTGTGCAGCGAGCCGCCCATGCCGTGCGTGAGCACCAGCACGCGCTGCGTCGCCGGGTCCCCGGTCAGTTCGTAGTTGATGAAGATCTCGTCGTTGACCTGCACACGCATCGCACACCCCCCTCGTCGCCGCGGCAGCGTACGACGAACCGGGGAGGCGGTGGTATCAGCGCGTCGATAGCGCCGGAGCGAGCGCCGGGCGCGTGAGGGCGGGGACGCCGGGCTAGCGGCTGCCTTCGCCCGGCTCGTCGCGCTGCTGGCGCAGGAAGCTCTCGATGCCCTCGAGGATCTCCTCGCTCGGCGGGAGCTCCAGGTCGCGCGGGGCGGGCTCGGAGAGCATGGACTCCGGCTGGGAGGCGTCGTACGTCTCTTCCATTTCGCGGATCTGCTCGCGCAGCAGGTCGGGGTCCGCCACCTGGCCCAGCGCCGTCGCCGTCTGCTGGTCGAACGAGGCCACCTCACCCAGCAGCGGCTCGATCGCCGTCCGCGAGCCGAGCGCGCGGTCGAGGTGCTGGACCAGCGCGACGATCGCGCGGGGGTTCGGGCCGGTGTTGATGTAGCCGGGGACGAGCGCCGTCAGGCGGCCCGTGCTGATCCCCAGCGAGCGCAGGTGCAGCATGAGCACGGTCTGGATGCCCGTCGGCCCCTGGTACTGCGACCGCTCCGAGGGACGCCCGATCAGCTCCTCGAAGTACGCGTCCGCGTCTCCCAGCAGCACGGGGGCCGGCCGCGTGTGCGGCACCATGGCCGGGCGCGAGCCGAGGGCGACGAAGTGCTTCGAGCCGATGGTCTGCATGAAGTCCGCGACCAGCGCCGCGTACTCCTTCCACGCCAGGCTCGGCTCGCGGCCCGCGATCAGCACCACGTCCCGCTCGCTGCCCGTGGGCGAGGCGATGTGGAAGCGCGTGCCGGGCCAGCGGATGGAGCGCTCGCCGTTCCGGAGTCGCACGCGCGGACGCGCCACCGTCAGGTCATAGAAGCGGTCCGGGTCGACGTTCGCGACCTCGGACCCGCGCCACTCCGAGCGCACGTAGCGGATCGCCCCCATCGCGGAGCCGGAGCCGTCGCTCCAGCCCCAGAAGGCCCCGATGACCAGCGGGTCACGGAGGGTGCGAAGCTCGCCGGTGAGCTGGAGCGACTCGTGCATGGAGGACACCTTACGTTCGCGCGCCCCTGCGGTTGCAGCGCACTCGCTTCGTACTCTCCCGTCCGCCCAGTGTCGAGGGGGCCTCGCGCGCGGCGGGCGGGCACCGGGAGGGCAGTCGGGCTCACCTTCAACGGTAACAGGCCCACCCCCGTCCGGCACCGGCGGCCGGACGCACGAATCCTGCCCGCTTTCGCGTCCCGGCCACCCCCCGCAAGATGGAGCGACCGCCGGGCCGTCCCTCCGGCGCCCGGAAGGCGAGCGTCCCGTGTCCAGCACCGCCGCCCCGGACGACGCCGCCGAGCCCGCCCCGCCCGAGGCCCCCGAGGGCGTGGAGCGCCACCCGTACCGCTGGGTGGTGATCGGCCAGATCTGGCTGCACGCGATGCTGGCACAGATCACGATGGTCGGCATGGGGATCATGCTCCTCGGCATCGCGGAGGAGCTCCGCTTCGGCACGGCGCAGGCGGGCTGGCTGGGCGCGACGAGGACCGTGGGGCAGCTCGTGGTGTTCCCGGCGAGCTTCCTGGCCGTCCGCTTCGCGCCGAAGCGGCTCTACACGGCGCTCACGTTCCTGCTCGGGCTGATGATGGTCCTCGGCGGGTTCGCGCCCGCGTTCTGGGCGCTCTTCGCGACGCAGGTCGTGTTCTCGCTCTCCATGGCGCTGGCGCAGGTGCCGGGCAGCCTCCTGCGCACGCAGTGGGTGCCGTCCCGGGAGCTGGGCCGCGTCTGGGGCACCGGCAACGCGCTCAACGCGGTGGCGCAGACCGCCGCGCTGATCGGCATCCCGGTCGCGCTCGGCTGGCTCGGCGGATGGCGCGGCGTCTTCCACGCCGCCGGCGGCGCGATGCTCCTGGCGGCCACCGCGTGGGCTCTCACCGGCCGGCAGCGCGGCGAGCACCGGGCCACGTCCGTGGGCTCGAACTTCGGCGCGCTGCGGCGGCCGGAGTACTACCTGCTCGGGATGGCCTCGCTCGGCGGCGCGACGGCGTACCTCGCTTGCCTGCTCTTCCTGCCGACGTTCCTGGTGCAGGAGCGCGGCCTGTCGCTCCAGACGGCCGGCATCGTGTCCGCGGTCTTCCCGGCGGCGGGGCTCGTCTCCAACGTGGCCTCCGGCTTCGTCTCGGACCGCGTGGGACGCCGCAAGGTGTTCATCTGGCCGTCCGGCCTGCTGCTGCCGTTCCTGTACGTGCTGGTCGTCTCGCCGCTCCCCGTCGCGCTGCTCGTGCCGGTCGCGTTCCTCGTGGGCTTCTTCGCGTGGCTGCCGTTCCCCTCGATCGCGTCGATCGCGTACGAGCTCCCCGGTGTGCGGCCGGCGGAGATCGCGCTGGGGCAGGCGCTGCAGCAGGCGATCGCCGGCGCCGGCATCCTCTGCGGCCCGATCGTGGTGGGCGAGGTGGCCGCGCTCGCCGGCTCCCTGCGCGTCGGCATCATCGCAATCGGGATGCTGCCGGTGCTCTTCACGCTCGCGTGCCTCTGGCTGCCCGATACCGGCCCGAAGGCGCAGGCGACGCACGCGCCCCGCGTCATCGCGTAGCATGCCCCCGCGCCGCCGCACCGCGCGGCACGGCGCGCACGAGAGGACCGCTCGATGATCCGCGGCATCGACATCCACACGCACTTCGTCCCCGCCTCGTTCCCCGCGTACGACGGCGGCGACGCCGGCTGCCCGTGGCCCTCCATGGCGCACGACGGCCACCGCGCGAACGTGATCATCAACGGGGCGAACTACCGCACCGTCCCGGACACCTCATGGGACGGCGCACGCCGCATCGCCGAGATGGACGAGGCCGGCGTCCGGCGTCACGTGGTGTCGCCGATGCCGGAGCTGCTGTCGTACTGGATGTCCCCGCGCGACGGCGCCGCCCTGGTCGGCCACGTGAACGAGGAGATCGCCGCGCTGTGCGACGCGCAGCCGGACCGCTTCTCGGGCATCGGCGGCGTCCCGTTGCAGGACGTGGACCTGGCGATCCGCGCGCTGGAGGACATCCGCGCGACCGGCCGCCTGATCGGCGTCGAGATCGCGACGCACGTGAACGGCACGTCGATCGGCGACCCGGCGCTCGAGCCGTTCTTCGCCGCGGCGGAGCAGATGGGCCTGCCGATCTTCGTGCACGGCCTGCGCCCGGCCGGCGCGGACCGCATCATCGGGCGCGGGCTGGAGCAGGTGGTCGCGTTCCCCGGCGACGTGGCGCTGGCGATCGCCTCGATGATCACCGGGGGCACGCTGACGAAGCACCCGGACCTGCGCATCGCGTTCTCTCACGGCGGCGGCGCGGCGGCGGTGCTCATCCCGCGCATGGAGCAGGGCTGGAACACGGGCGGCCCGCTGCGCGACATGATCCCGGAGCCGCCCAGCGCCTACGCCCGCCGCCTCTACTACGACACGCTGGTCTACAGCGCGCCCGTGCTCTGGCTGGTGATCGACACGTTCGGCATCGACCGCGTGATGATCGGCACGGACTACCCCTTCGGCATCATGGACACCGACCCGCACGGCAGCGTGGACGCGCTTGCGCTGACCGAGGCGGACGCGGCGCTGGTCCGTGACGGCAACGCGCGGCGGTTCTTCGGCATCGAATAGCCGCTGAGCAGCGTGGAGATTTATCCACACGCCACCCGGCGCGGCGGCTGCGCATCGCGGGCGTGATCGCCTCGCGCGCGCGGACGAATCGGCAAGCGTGCTGCGAGAAGGCGTTGCAAGGCGCGGATCGCACGTGCCGGATAGCCCGGTTTTCGCATGATCCTGATGGTCGTGCGGCGCGTTGTTACTTGATTGCGATTCCGGCCGCCCGGCACCATCAATCCAATCCCGGCCGACAGCAGATTGGACCTGTATGCGAATCCTCCTCCTGGGGATGGCTGGCCTCGCCTTGCTTGGCGCCGCCTGCCGCGACACGCCCGCCCAGACCGAGGCGACCACCGCCGGCAGCCTCGTCTCACTCGCGCCGGTGAGCGCGAGGATGCCGGAGCAGCCGTCCGACGCCCCCGCGTCGACCGAGGCCGGAGCGCCGCCCGCACCGGCCCAGGCGGTGGTCGCCTCGGCGCCGCGCGCGATCGTGCCGGCGCCCGCCGCGGCCGCGCCGCCGCGTAAGCAGGCGGCCGCGCTGCCGCCGTTCACCAGCGCCCGGCAGGCGCTGCTGATCGACGACGCCTCGGGCGCGGTGCTGTACGCAAAGGGCGCGCACGTGCGCACGCAGCCGGCGAGCCTCACCAAGATCGCGACGGCGATCGTCGCGGTGGAGCGCGGCGACCTGGACCGCGTCGTGACCGTGGACGTGGACGCGCGCAAGTTCTACGACAGCACGCTGATGGGATTGCGACCCGGCGACCGCTTCACGGTCCGCGACCTGCTCCACGGGCTGATGCTCGCCTCCGGCAACGACGCCGCGGTCGCCGTCGGTCGCGCCGTGAGCGGCTCGGACGCCGCGTTCGTCGCGGAGATGAACGCGCTGGTGGAGCGCCTGGGCCTGCAGGACACGCACTTCCAGAACCCGCACGGGCTGGACGAGCCGGGCCACTACACGTCCGCGTACGACATCGCCATGCTGTCGCGCTACGGCATGACCCTGCCGGACTTCCGCGCGATCGTGGACGCGGAGACGTACACGGCGAAGGGCTCGAAGACGATCAAGATGGAAAGCCTGATCAGCGGGCTGCTGCGCTGGGTGCCGGGCGCCACGGGGGTGAAGAGCGGATACACGGACAACGCGGGGCGCACGCTGGTGCTGTCCGCGGACCGTGACGGCCACCGCCTCTACTCGGTCGTCATGAACGACCCGGACCGCGAGCTGGACGGCGCGAGCCTGAGGGAGTGGGGCTTCGCGAACCACGTCTGGGCCGCCACGGTGGCGCCGCCACCGCCTGCCGTGGTCGCGCAGCCGACGCCCGAGCCGGAGTCGGACATCGTGCGGGCCGCGCGC
>JBFWQJ010000123.1:0-8767 GCA_050249515.1 Dehalococcoidia bacterium
CCAGCGCGATCGCGAGGCCCGCGGGCACGCCCACCGCCGTGGCGAGGGCGGTCGACGTGCCGGTGATCACGGCCGTGCGGAGCGTGATGTCGTAGACGTCACCGTCACCGGTGAGGAGCAGGCGCCACGCCTCGCGGAGCGCCTCCAGCAGCAGGTCCACGTGCCGCGCCCCTCAGGGCGCGCCCGCTACTCCGCGTAGGCGACGAAGAGCGGCGCGCCGTACTTGTCCTTGCCGAAGCTCCCGATCACGGCCAGCGTGTCCTTCGCGACCATGAACTTGCGGAACGCCTCGGCGCTGTCCTTGTTGATCTTCGGGTGCTTCTCCGGGTTCACCGGGATCACGTGGTACACGTTGAACAGCTTCGCGTCACCCTCGACGAGGATCGGAAGCTTCGCCTTGTCGGCGTTGGCGAGCCAGGTGGCGCGGTCGCTGACGGTGTAGCCGGCCTTCTCCGTGGCGATGGTCAGGGTGGCGCCCATGCCCTGTCCCGTCTCCGCGTACCAGGGCTGGCCCTTCGGGGCGGCGAGGCCGGCGGCCTTCCAGAGCGCCAGTTCGGCGGCGTTGGTGCCGGAGTTGTCGCCGCGGCTGTAGAACTGCGCCTTCGTGTCCGCGATCGCCTTCATGGCGGCCGTGACGTCCTTCATCCCCTTGATCTTCGCCGGGTCCGCCGCGGGGCCGACGATGACGAAGTCGTTGTACATGACGCGGGTGCGGTTCACGCCCGCGCCCTCCTTCATGTACGCCTCCTCCGCCGCCGGGGAGTGCACCAGCAGCACGTCGGCGTTGCCCTTCCGCCCCAGCTCCAGCGCGGCGCCGGAGCCGACGGCGATGACCTTCACCTTGTCGCCCGTCTGCTTCTCGTACATCGGCACGAGGACATCGAGCAGGCCGCTGTCCTGCGTGCTGGTGGTGGTCGCGAGGATCAGCTCCTTGCCGCTACTCTTGGCGGCGGCCGGCGTCTCCGCCGCCTTCGTGGCGGCGGCCGCGGTCGCGGTCGTCGTCGGGCTGGCCGTGGGCTCGGCCGCCTTCGGGGCGGTGCCCGAGGAGCAGGCGGCGAGCAGCAGCGCCGGGACGGCGGCGATCGTGACGATGAGTGATCTGAGTCGCATCGAGGATTCCTTCGAATGAGACGGCGGTCTTGCCGAGAGCGGCAACACGCTATCACGCCTCCCCGGTGGGGGCGAGACGCCGGGAGGACACCCCGTGGCTGAGCCGCGTCGCCGCAGCACCACGCTGCGCGCCCGATCCAAAGTCTGGATCGAGCGCGACGGCCAGGTGGTGATGTCCGAGTACCGCGCCCGCCTGCTGGAGGCGATCGACCGCGAAGGCTCTGTGGCGGCCGCCGCGGACGCGCTGGGGCTCCCGAACCGCACCGCCTGGAAGAAGCTGCGCGAGATCGAGGAGGCCGCCGGCACAGCGCTTCTGGAGTCCGGCTCCGGCGGCGCGATGGGTGGCCAGTCGCGGTTGACCCCGGCGGCAGAGGAGATGCTCATCGCGTTCCGCCGCATCGCGGACCCGGTGGACGAGGACGTCCAGGAGCGCTTCATGGACGAGCAGGAGCACTTCCGGCGCTAGCGCCACTGGCGGCTCGCGCGGCGCGGTATCCTGATGACAAGAGTCTCAGGGCCCCGCGCGCATGCCCGCGCGACACCCGCTGGACCTGATCGGAGCGCGCGCATGGGCACCCTGCTGGTCTTCATCGGCGTGATCGGCGTCATCGCCGTCATCGTCATCCTCATGTACAACGCCCTCATCCGCGCGCGGCTGCGCGTGGACGAGGCGTGGGCGCAGATCGACGTGCAGCTCCGCCGTCGCCACGACCTGATCCCGAACCTCGTGAACGCCGTGAAGGGCTACATGGACTTCGAGCAGGACGTGCTGACGCGCGTCACGGAGGCGCGCGCGAACGCCGTGGCCGCGGGCGCGCAGGGCCCGGCCGAGGCGGCCCAGGCGGAGAACCAGCTCACCGGCACGCTGCGCTCGCTGTTCGCGGTGATGGAGAACTACCCGCAGTTGCGCGCCTCCGAGAACGTGCAGCAGCTCCAGGAGGAGCTGACCACCACCGAGAACCAGATCTCGTTCTCGCGCCAGCACTACAACGCGACCGTGCTGTCCTACAACACGTCCATCGCCACCGTCCCGCAGTCGATCATCGCCGGGATGTTCGGCTTTGTGCGCCGGGAGTTCTTCGACGCCGGGCCGGAGGCGCAGACGGTGCCCGAGGTGCGCCTCCGCTAGCCGGCGCGCCACAGCCAGATGCGCGCCACCTTCTACGACCAGCAGGCCGCCAACCGGCGCCTGTCCCTGCTGCTGATGCTCAGCGTCGCGGTGCTCCTCGCCGCGCTCGGCTTCAGCATCGGCTTCGCCTACACCGGCGCGATCGAGGGCGGCGCCGGCTTCACCGTGCTCGCGGTGATCCTCGGCATCGCGCTCTCGGTCGGGTCGTACTACGGCGGTGACTCCGTGGTGCTCCGGGCGTCCGGGGCGACCCCCGCCGACCCCGTGCGCGATCAGCAGCTGCTGAACGTCGTACAGGAGATGGCGATCGCGGCGAACGTGCCGATGCCGAAGGTCTACCTCATCGACGACTCCGCCCCCAACGCGTTCGCCACGGGCCGCGACCCGGAGCACGCCTCCGTCGCGATCACCACCGGGCTGCTCGAGAAGCTCGACCGCGAGGCCCTGCAGGGGGTGATGGCGCACGAACTGGGGCACGTCCGCAACCTGGACATCCGCTTCCTGCTGCTGATCGGCGTGCTCGTCGGCGGCATCGCGCTCCTCGCAGACATGTTCCTGCGCTCCCTGTGGTGGGGCGGCGGACGGCGACGGTCGAGGAGCGACGGAGGTGGGGGCGCGCAGGCGATCATGATGATCGTCGCGCTCGTCCTCGCCATCCTCGCGCCGATCGCGGCGCGGCTCGTGCAGATGTCCGTGAGCCGCCAGCGCGAGTACCTGGCGGACGCGACCGCCGTGGAGCTGACCCGCAACCCCGTCGGCCTCGAGCGCGCGCTCGCGACGATCGCCACGGACCGCGAGGTGCTGGAGGTCGCGAACCGAGCGACCCAGCACCTCTACATCGTGAACCCGATCAAGAAGTTCGAGGAGCGCGCGTCGGGGATGTTCAGCACCCACCCGCCGATCGTCGACCGCATCAACCGGCTGCGCGAACTGCGCGCCGCCGCGCCGCTCTCCGACGAGGAGCGCGCCGCCCTCGCCGGGCTGTAGGCATCGCGCCGGCCCCGCTCATCGCGCGGGGGCGCTACACTCGCGGGGTTCCGACGCGGTGTTCGGGGAAGTCCGGTGCGAGTCCGGCGCTGTCCCGCAACTGTGACCCGCCCCGTCCTCCCGGGCGCGGCGGGCAGCCAGAACACCGGCCCGCGTCCCTGGTCGACCCTGCGCGGACAGGCGACGGCGGGCATGCACTCGACAGTCCGAGGACGTCCCTCGACGTCGAGCGCACCCTGTCACCGTCCTCCCGCCATCCTCGAGGACGGACGATTGCTCGGAGCCCGCGCCCAGCACCCGGATGACCCGGCCATCGCCGCCGCCCGCGGTGCATCTCCGCGCGTCCCGCGCCTGCGCGGGCTCGGGCTGATCGGCGCGGCGCTGCTGGCGCTCGCCGCCGTCGCGCTCGTCGCCGTCACGCAGGGCACGACGGCGATCCCGCTCGGCGCGACGCTCGGGATGCTCCTCGACCGGCTCCCCTTCGTCAGCGTGCCCGTCGATGTGCCTGAGGCATGGCAGCGGATCGTCTTCGACGTGCGGCTGCCGCGCGTGGCGGCCGCCGGCCTGGTGGGCGCCGCGCTGGCCTACTCCGGCGCCGCGTACCAGGGCGTGTTCCGCAACCCGCTCGCCGACCCGTTCCTCCTCGGCGTGGCGTCCGGCGCCGCGCTCGGCGCATCGATCGCGATCGTGTCGCCGCTGCCGATCGACTCGTACGGCTTCGGGTGGGTGCCGCTGTTCGCCTTCGGCGGCGCGTGCCTGGCGGTGACGCTCGTGTACGGGCTGTCGAGGACGGGCGGGCTGGCGAGCAACGCCACGCTGGTGCTGGCCGGCGTCGCGATCTCCGCGGTGGCGTCCGGCATCACCTCGTTCATGCTGCTCACCGGCGGGCCGAAGACGTTCCCGATCTTTTCGTTCCTCTTCGGCGGCTTCAACACCGCCGCGTGGCCGCGCTTGCTGGCCGCGCTGCCGTACTTCCTCGTGGGCGCGGCGGTGGTGCTGGTGCACGCCCGCGCGCTGAACGTGCTGCAGCTGGACGAGGAGCAGGCGGCGCACCTGGGTGTGGACGTCCCGCGCACGAAGATCATCGTGCTGGCGGCCGCCTCGGTGATCGCGGCGGCCGCCGTCGCGGTGGCGGGCGTGATCGGCTTCGTCGGGCTGATCGTCCCGCACGCGGTGCGCATGGTCGCCGGGAACGACTACCGGCGGCTGCTCCCGCTCACCGCGATCCTCGGCGCGACGTTCGTGATCGCGATCGACCTCGTCGCGCGGCGCGCGCTCGCGCCGCAGGAGGTGCCCGTGGGCATCGTGACGCAGATCCTCGGCGCGCCGTTCTTACAGTACCTGCTCCGCCGCGGGCGCGGAGGCTGGCTGTGACCGCCCCGCACGCCACCCTCGCCCGTGGCGACGTCGCCGCGCCGCTGCTCGAGGTCGCCGGCGCGCGCGTGGAGGTCGCGGGGCGGGCGCTGCTGCGCGACGTTTCGCTCACCGTCGCGCCCGGAGAGATGGTGGGGATCATCGGGCCGAACGGCGCCGGCAAGACCACGCTGCTGCGCGCGGTCACCGGCGTGACGCGCCTCGCCGGCGGCACGATCGCGGTCGCCGGCGCCCCGCTGAGCGCGCGGACGGCGCGCGAGCGCGCGCGGACGGTCGCCGTTGTCGAGCAGCTGCCCGAGGCGCCGCCCACCATGCTCGTGCGTGACCTGGTGCTCATCGGGCGCTTCCCGCACCTCGGGCTCCTCGGCCGCGAGAGCGCGCGCGACCTGGCGATCGCCGCCGAGGCGATGGAGCGCGCGGGATGCGCGGCGCTGGGGGAACGGATGGTCGGGACGCTGTCCGGCGGCGAGCGGCGGCGGGCGTTCATCGCACGCGCGCTCGCGCAGGAGCCGCGCCTGCTGCTGCTGGACGAGCCGACGGCGGGCCTGGACGCGAGCGCGCAGGGCGAGGTGATGCAGGTGGTCCGTGCGCTGGCGGACGCGCCCGGCGAGCCCCGCGCGGGCGTGCTGGTGGTGATCCACGACCTCTCCGTCGCGGCGGCCTGGTGCGACCGGCTGGTGCTGCTGGCCGGCGGCGAGGTGGTCGCCGCCGGCACCCCGGCGGAGGTCGTGACCGCCGACCACCTCGCGCGGGTGTACGGGCCGCACGTGACGGTGCTCGCCCACCCGGAGACGGGCGCGCCGCTGGTGATCCCGGCGGCCCGCGTCTAGCGGCGCGGCGCGCCCACCGCGCGGCGCGCACCTGTGGTGCAATGGATCCACGCACCCCACGCACCACGGAGACCGAGGTCGAGATGCGCCCCCGCTCGCAGCGAATCGTGATCGCCGGCGCCGCCGGGCGCGACTTCCACAACTTCAACGTCGTCTACCGCAACGACCCCAGCACGGAGGTCGTCGCCTTCACCGCCGCGCAGATCCCGGGCATCGAGGACCGCCGGTACCCCGCCGTCCTCGCGGGGCCGCGCTACCCGGAGGGGATCCCGATCTTCCCGGAGGACGACCTGGAGCGCGTGGTCACAGAGCGCCGCGCCGACACGGTCGTCTTCGCGTACAGCGACGTCACACACGAAGCGGTGATGCACGTCGCCTCGCGCGCAATCGCCACGGGCGCGGACTTCACGCTGCTCGGACCGGAGCGCACCATGCTCACCTCGCGCCGGCCGGTGATCGCGATCTCGGCGGCGCGCACGGGGACGGGGAAGTCGCAGACCGCGCGCTACGTGAACCGCCGCCTGCGGGACCGCGGCGTCCGCACCGCCGTCCTCCGCCACCCCATGCCCTACGGCGACCTGGCGGCGCAGCGCGTGCAGCGCTTCGCGAGCATGGCCGACCTCGCCGCCGCGGACTGCACCGCCGAGGAGCGCGAGGAGTACGAGCCGCACATCGCGGCGGGGAGCGCGGTGTTCGCCGGCGTGGACTACGCGGCGATCCTGGACGCGGCGGAGCGGGAGGCGGACGTCATCGTCTGGGACGGCGGCAACAACGACTTCCCGTTCCTGCGCCCCACCCTGCACATCGCGCTGATCGACGCGCTGCGCCCGGGCCACGCGGACGCGTACCACCCGGGCGAGGCCGTGGTGCGCATGGCGGACGTGGTCGTGGTCACCAAGACGAATGCCGCGACACCCGAGCAGATCGAGGCCACGGAGGCCGAGGCGCGCCGGCTGAACCCGCGGGCGACGCTGGTGCGGGCGGCCTCGCCCGTGACGCTGGATGACCCCGGCGCGGTGCGCGGGCGGCGCGTGCTGGTGGTGGACGACGGTCCCACGCTGACGCACGGCGGCATGCCGTACGGCGCGGGGTACGTCGCGGCGCGCGAGTCCGGCGCGAGCGAGATCGTGGACCCGCGCCCCTTCGCCACGCCCCCGATCGCGGAGGCATTCCGCCGCTATCCGCACCTGGGCGCGGTGCTGCCTGCGCTCGGCTACGGCGACGAGCAGATCGCGGCCCTCCGCGCGACGATCGAGGCGGCCCCGGAGGACGTGGTCGTCGTTGCCGGCACGCCGATCGATCTCGCGGCGCTGCTGCGTCTCGACCGCCCGGTGGTCCGCGCACGCTACGAGTACGCCGACGCGAGGGAGCCGACGCTGGGCGACCTGGTGGACGCCCGGATCGGCGCCTCGGCATGACGGTCGAGCACCGCCCCGTCGAGGCGGCCACGGACGAGCGGCGGCGCTACCTGACGCTCGCGGAGGCGCGCGCGCTGGACTGCAACGGCTGCGGCGACTGCTGCCAGTCCAGCCGCACGGACGGCTTCTGGACGTGGGGCGCCCTGCCGCGCGACCAGTACCGCCCGCTCATGGACGGTCAGCCGCTGATCATCCCCGTGATGCGAAGCACCGACGACCCGGAGGGCTGGCGCGACCGCGACTGGCGCCCCGGCGACGACTCGGACGCCACGCCGACGCCCTTCCGCTGCAGCGCCTTCCGCCCGCAGCCGGACGGCCGGGGGCTCTGCGGCATCCACGACCGCGAGCGCCCCGCGAAGTGCGGCGAGTTCCCCGTCCACATGCTCGGACAGGACGAGGACGTGGAGGCGCGCGGCGTCATGCACCTGGAGACGAGCGCCTTCCCGCGCTGCACGTGGTTCCGCATGGACGCCGTCAGCGAGGGCGACCCGGCGCTGGACGCGCAGCACGGCTGCGTCGACTCCGATGGTTATGTCGCGCTCGGTGAACTGCCGCCGTCGCTCATCGGTGCGTGGGCGCGGCGCGGCGCGCTCGTGCCGCCTCGGCCGCGCGACTGAGGCGTTCGCGCACCCGGCGGCGAGGAATTCGATCGCCGAGATCAGGGATTCTCCCTACCCCGGCCGCGTATGAAACGCCCCTCCCAATCCGTCTATAGGAGAAAGGGCGGGCGCACCATGCCAACGCCCGCCAGCGCAGCCCGGGGAGGCAGACCAATGACCCAGAGTCTCGCGAGCACGATTGAACCCGCCGCGCTGTCGGACGAGATGCGCGACGGGCTGCTGCAGGACCTGGTCGCCGTGGGCCTGATCCTCCGCGACCTCCAGCGCCACACCTCCGCCGAGGCCGCCGCGCGCGTTGCAACCGCCACGCAGGCGATCGACGCGGACGTACGAGCGGTGCGCGGGATCATCGACCGCCTGAAGGCGGCCTAGCCGTCGAGGTGCGGGAGTCAGGCGGCGCGGGGGAGCGTCGCCTCGCGCAGTGCAGCAAGCACCTCGGCGTTGCCGGGATGGTCCCCGGCGAACGCACTGCGGTGCGCCCACGCCACGTCCCCGCCCGGGCGGACGATGAACACGCCGCCGAGCTGCGTCTCGTCGCCGAGGCCGGCGTCCCCGAACTGCTGCCGGTGTCCGCGCAAGACGGCGCGCAGCCCGCGGAGTGCCACGCGAGGGTCGATGAACGCGAGGCGCGGCGGACGCCGGGCCTCGAGCACGCGATACACCTCGCGGGTCGGGTCGGTGAGGACGGGCGTGTCGATCGCGTAGTCCTCCGCGAAGAAGCCCGCCATCTGCGGCGAGCCGCTGCCCACGATCACCAGCTCCGCCCCGGCGTCGTGGATCTCCGCGACGATCGTCCCCAGCTGCGACACCTGGTCCTTGCAGAAGATGCAGCCGAAGTGCCGCATCAGCGCGAGCACGACCGGACGCTCCGCCCAGACCGAGGCGAGCGCCACCGCCTCGCCGTCCGGGCGGAGCAGGCTCAGCGCTCCGGCGGTGTGCTGGATGTTGCCGTGGTGCTCGTGTGCCGGCATCGCGGGACTCCTCTCAAGCGTGGGGCGGTTCAGGGATGGAGCGACCTAGGACGAGGTGCCGGCGCGCGCCGCCCGCAGTTGCGCACCCACCAGGTCGGCCGCGTCGCGGAGCGAGCCGCCGAGGCGGATCGCGGCGATCGTGTCGGCCTCGCCCTCGCGGGCGCCGAGCAGGGCACGGCCGCCCAGGTACAGGCGCAGCGGCAGGCGGAGCCCGGCGAGCGTGGCGCAGGCGAGCCGCGCCGTGGGCAGCGAGGCGGGTGCGGTGACGCTGAGGCAGACGGCGTCGAAGCGGACGGCGCGGACGGATTCGACCAGCGCCGCCGTCGGG
>JBFWQJ010000124.1:0-8705 GCA_050249515.1 Dehalococcoidia bacterium
ACCCCCACGCCGACGAGCACGCCCACCGCCACACCGACCGCCACCGCGACGCCCGAGCCGACGGGCACGCCCACCGCCACACCGACCGCGACCGCGACGCCTGAGCCGTCGGGCACCCCCACCGCCACCCCTACCGCCACGCCGACCCCAACCGCCACCTCGACGCCGACGGCGACCCCGACGCCCGCGCCCACATCGACGCCGACCGCCACGCCCACGCCGGCGCCCACGAGCACCCCGATCGCGACGCCTGCCCCGACACCGACGCCCGCGCCGACCGCCGTCCCGACGCCCGCCCCGACGGCGACGCCCTCGCCCACCCCGACGGCGACGCCGAGCGCGACCCCCACGGCGACCCCGACCGCCACGCCCACGCCAATCCCCGGCGGCATCGCCGACCGGCCCGGCGACCCGGCGCTGCCCGTCGCGGGCGTGGTGGAGCCGAACCGCACGAAGTACGACAACGGCCTCTTCCAGATCGCGCGCGCCGTCCGCGCCGTCCGCGAGCGCGGCTGGGGCCTGAACGCCATCGCGACGCAGGCCGTCTCCGCCGAGGTCGCCGGACTCGTCCGCGAGCAGCAGGCCCGCTTCACCGGGAACAACGTGCAGGTCTACGTCGAATGGACGTCCCCGGCCTCGCGCGACCTCGCCGCGGTGCGCCGCGCCGGCGCGAACGTGGAGATCGAGGACACCGCGCGCGCGATCACGCAGGTCAACGTGCCCATCGCCACGCTCGACCAGCTGGAGGCGCTGCCGAACGTGAAGCGCGTGCGCCTGCCGGACTACCCCGTCCGTAACGTGGGCTCACAGCTGACCGAGGGCGACGGCCTGCTGCGCTTCAGCAACCTGCGCACGCTGGCGGGCGTGGACGGCACCGGCGTGAAGGTCGGCGTGATCTCGGACGGCATCGGCGGCCTGCAGGCGGCGATCGGCCTCGGCGACCTCCCGGCGTCCGCGGAGACGCGCAACGGCAGCGCCGTCCTCACCGCGACCAGCGGCGGCGTGATCGCGCAGTCCTTCCGCGCGGACAGCAACCTCGAGGCCGGCTCCGAGGGCACAGCGATGCTGGAGATCGTCCACGACATCGCCCCCGGGGCGCAGCTCTACTTCGCGAACTTCAACACGGCGCTGGAGTTCAACGCTGCGGTGAACCACCTGGCCAGCGTCGCCGACGTGGTGGTGGACGACATCGGCTGGCTCGGCATGCCGATCGACGGCACGAGCCTCGTCTCCGCGAACACGAGCGCCGCGCTGAACAACAACGCGAACCCGATCCGCGTCTACGCCACCTCCGTCGGCAACCAGGCGCTCCGCCACTACCGCGACCCGTACCTGAACTCCGGCGTGGACATCACCGCCCGGGCGACGGGGACGACCGCAGGGGGCGCGTCGTTCTCCGGGAGCATGACGCTCTTCCGCGCGACCTCGAACACGTCCGACCAGGGCGCCGGGGCGTCGTCGATCAACAACGCGATCCGCGTGCCCAACGGCGGCACGGCGACGGTGGAGCTCCAGTGGGACGACACCTGGGGCGCGTCCGCGAACGACTACAACCTCGCGGTGACGTGGACGAACGGCGGGTTCTACAACCTCATCGCCAGCAGCACCTTCGTGCAGAACGGCGACGACGACCCGCTAGAGCGCGTGTCGTTCACGAACACCACGGGTTCCACGCAGATCTACGACATCCGCGTGTGGAACCAGGGCAACGCCGCGGCGGTGAAGAACCTGAACATCATGGTCGCCGGCAGCGTGGACACGGTGACGGACTTCACCTCCTCCAACCTGCTGTGGCTCACCCCCGGCAGCTCGCTCCTCGCGCAGTCGGACGCGGGCGGCGGCGTCATCTCCGTCGGCGCGATCGCCGCGCTGGACCCCGGCACCGACTCGATCGAGGGCTACAGCTCCAACGGCCCCACGCTGGACGGCCGCATCAAGCCGGACGTCACCGCGATCGACGGCGTGGGCGTCACCGGCTCGGGGGGCTTCTTCAACCCGTTCTACGGCACCTCCGCCGCCGCCCCGCACGTCGCCGGCATGGCCGTCCTGCTGCTGGACGTGCACGAGCGCTGGAAGAGCACGGACCCGAACGCGCTCGCCGCCGCGACCGCGCGCACCCAGGTCCGCTCGATGATCGTGGACACGGCGATCGACCTCGGCACGGCCGGCGTCGACAACGTCTACGGCAGCGGCCGCGTGGACGGCGTCACCGCGTTCGCGGCCACCGGCCCGGCGTCGCAGCTCGCGTTCACGGCCGCACCCGCGATCGCGGTGACTGGCTCGGTCCAGCCCCAGCCCGTGGGCAACGCGCTCTTCTACACCCAGCCGGTCGTCGAGATCCAGGACGCGGTCGGCCACGTGGCGGCCACCGCCACCGACACGATCACGATCTCCATCAAGGCCGGCACGGGCGCTGTCGACGCCACACTCCTCGGCACGACCTCGCGCGCCGCGGTCGCCGGTGTCGCGACGTTCACCGATCTGAAGATCGACCGCCCTGGCACGGGCTACATCCTCGTCGCCAGCGCCGCCGGGCTGACGCTCGGCGAGAGCGCACCGTTCGATGTGGGGCTGAGCGTCACGAACAACTCGCTCAGCGCGGTCGGCGTCGGGTCGGAGCACTCCTGCGCGGTCACCGGCGCCGGGGGCGTCGTCTGCTGGGGCAACAACGGGGACGGCGAGCTGGGCAACGGCGCGAGCGGCCTGAGTAATGCGAGCGCGGCCCCTGCCGTCGGCGTCTCCAACATCACCTCCGTCGTCGGAGGGCAGGGCTTCACCTGCGCCCTGAGCTCGGGCGGCGGCGTGAAGTGCTGGGGCCGCAACGACCAGGGCCAACTCGGTCGAGGTACGACCACCGCGTCGGAGCCGGTTCCCGATGACGTGACCGGGCTGACCTCGAACGTCACGGCGATCAGCGCCGGATCGGGCCACGCGTGCGCGCTGAAGACGGACCTGACGGTCTGGTGCTGGGGTCGGAACCTGAGCGAGCAGCTCGGCACGAATGCGGTTTCGGAGAGCAACGTCCCGCTGCAGGCGAGCACCGGCAAGACGGCGATCGCTGCGGGCGGGAACCGGACCTGCGCACTGGCGGCTCAAGTGTCCTGCTGGGGCTCCGGCGGTTCCACGACCGCCAGCAACACCGCCGGAGCGACGGCGCTCGCGGTAGGCAGTACGCACGGCTGCGCGATCATGGCCGACACCAGCGTCCGGTGCTGGGGCGCCAACGAGAGCGGGCAGTTGGGTGACGGCACGACGACGGCCTCCACCGACGGCGTGGCGGTGCCAGGCCTGGCGGGAGTGACGTCGCTCGCGGTCGGTACAGCATTCTCGTGCGCTCGTACCAGTGCCGGTGCCGCGCTCTGCTGGGGCGCGAACGCCAACGGGGAATTGGGACGGGGGTCCTTCACCGCCAGCGAGACCAGCGTGGCCGTCGTCAGCGGACTCGCGTCCGGGGTCACCTCGCTCGCCGCGGCGAACTCTCAGAACCACGCGTGCGCCCTCCAGAGCGGCACCGTGAAGTGCTGGGGTGCGGGCAACAACAACCGGCTGGGCAACGGCAGCAGCAGCAACGCGGCCACGCCCGTCACGCTCTCGCTGCCGCAGACCGCCCTCGCGTTCACCACGCAGCCGGCGGGCGCGGTCGCCGGCGCGAACCTCACCACGCAGCCCGTCGTCGCGATCCGCGACGCCGATGGCAACGTGCTCCCCGGCGTCAGCGGTTCCGTCACCATCGCAATCAAGTCCGGCACCGGCGCGGGTGGCGCGGTGCTCCAGGGCACCGCCACCGTCGCGCTCGTCGCCGGCGTCGCGACGTTCACCGACCTGCGCATCGACCAGGCCGCCGCCGGCTACGTCCTCGTCGCGTCGATGTCGGGCGCCACGTCCGCGGAGAGCAGCGCGTTCACGATCAGCGCCGGAGCGGCGAACAAGATCGCGTTCGCGACCAGCCCAGGCGGCGCGGTGACCGGTGCGTTCACCGGTGCGGTGCCCGCGGCCACATTTACGACGCAGCCGGTCATCCTCGTGCAGGACGCGTTCGGGAACACCGTGACCGGTTCGACGCACTTTGTGCTGATGCGGATCAAGTCCGGCACGGGCAACCCCGCCGCGACACTCCAAGGCTCCCTGACGGTCGCGGCAAACGCCGGGGTGGCAACATTCACAAACCTCCGCATCGACAAGCCCGGCACTGGCTACGTACTACAGGCACAGGTGGCATCCCTTGCGAATCCGTTCGCGGAAAGCGACCCGTTCGACGTAGCGGCGGGCGCCGCACACCACCTGACGGTTACCACACACCCGGGGAATGCGACCGGCGGTTCGGCGTTCGGGTTCCAGCCCGTGATCGAGGTACGCGACGGCGACCAGAACGTCATCACGAGTTCGTCGGCGGCCATCACCGCCTCGCTCAAGTCCGGGACGGGCACCTCGGGCGCCGTGCTGTCCGGCACGACCTCCGTCGCCGCAGTCGCCGGCGTCGCGACGTTCACCGACCTGAAGATCGACCGCACGGGCACCGGCTACGTGCTGGTCTTCGCCTCGTCCGGACTCACCAGCGTGGAGAGCGCAGCGTTCAACGTCACCGCCGGCGCCCCCGCGACCGTCGAGGTCACCACGCCCCCGGCGGGCGCGGTCACCGGCGGCGCCGTCTTCACGACGCAGCCGGTCGTGCGGTTGCTCGACGCGGGCGGGAACGTGGCGAGCGGCGCAACGAACGCGGTCACGCTCGCGATCAAGCCCGGCACCGGCACGGGCGGCGCGTCGCTCCTCGGCACCAACCCGGTGAACGCGGTCGCCGGCGTCGCGACGTTCACCGACCTGCGCATCAACCGCCCCGGCACCGGCTACGTGCTGGTGGCGAGCGTGGGCGGGCTGACCGATGCCGAGAGCGCGGCGTTCAACGTCACGCAGGGCGCGGCGGCCTCGCTCAACGTCACCACGCCGCCGGCGGGCGCGACCGCCGGGAGCGCGTTCACCACGCAGCCGGTCGTGCAGGTGCTGGACGGCGACGGCAACGTGGTCACCGGCTCCGCCGCCAGCGTGCAGGCGGTGATCCGAGGCGGCACGGGCACCTTCGGTGCATCCCTGAGCGGCACCACGACGGCGACCGCCTCGAACGGCGTCGCGACGTTCGCCAACCTCGCGATCAACCGGTCGGGGACCGGCTACCAGCTCACGTTCTACACCGGCGGGCTCTCCGCGCACTCCGCCGCGTTCAACGTCGCGGCCGGGGTCGCCTCGAAGCTCGTGATCGCGCGCCAGCCCTCCGGCGCGATCGCGGGCGCGGCGCTCACCGGGCAACCGATCGTCCACGTGACGGACGCGGCCGGGAACGTCATCGCGGGCGCGGGCACACCGATCACCCTCGCGATCGCGCCCGCCACCGGCACGACCGGCGCCGTGCTCGGCGGCACCACGACCGTGAACACCGATGCGAGCGGCGTCGCGACGTTCACCGACCTGACGATCGACCTCGCGGGCACCGGGTACGTGCTCGCGGCGACCTCGGGCGTGCTCACCGGCGCGAGCAGCGACGGGTTCTCGGTGCGCCCCGCCGCCGTCGCGATCCAGACCGCCCCCGTCCCGGGCGACGGGGGCGCGCTCTTCGCCACGCCGCCCGCGGTGAAGATCCAGAACGCCGGCGGCGACGTGAACGAGCACGTGTTCTTCCACGCCGCGATCAAGGCCGGCACCGGCACCCCCGGCGCGCAGCTCCTGGGCACCACGACCGTCGAGGCGCTCAACGGCACGGCGACGTTCACCGACCTGCGCATCGACAAGGCCGGTACGGGCTACGTCATCGTCTTCAGCGTCAGCACCTCCAGCACGCCGAACTCGATCACCTCGGGCGCGGGGCCGGTGGCCGTCACCGCCGCGGCTGGCGATGACGCCGCGCCGGTGCAGACGCCGCCGTTCAACGTGCAGCCCGGCGCCGCCGTGGGCCTCGCGTTCACCACCAGCCCGGGGAGCACGACGCCGGGCTCGCTGTTCACGCCGCAGCCGCTGGTCTCCGTGGTCGACGCCGGCGGCAACCCCGTGCCGTCCGCGACGAACGCGATCACCGTCGCGATCACCGGCGGCACGGGCACCGGCGGCGCGACGCTCGCCGGCACGACCAGCATCGCCGCCGTGAACGGCACCTCGACGTACTTCGACCTGGCGATCGACCTGGCCGGCCAGGCGTACACGCTCACCGCCTCAGCGGGCGGCCTCGGCACCGCGGTCAGCACCGCGTTCAACGTCGCCCTGCCCGCCGTCGTCTCCAGCGGTGGTGGTGGCGGCGGCGGGGGCGGCCGCGGCGGCCCCGCGATCAGCGTCGGGCCGAGCGGCGGCTCCGTGGCGACCCTCCCCCCGGCCAGCGCCGAGGTGGACCTGAGCCGCCCCTCGACCATCAACGCGACGATCGCAGCGTTCGCGCCCGGCGGCACGGAAGGCGTGACCAGCACCACGCGCCTGAGCATCCCGGCGGCGGCGATGCCGGGCATCGCCACGGTGTGGGTCCGCCCGGTCGCCACGGTGGCGGAACTGGAACGGATCGCCCCGGCGCCCGCCGGCACCACGCTGCTGACGGCCGTCCTCATCGGCTCCTTCGGCGCGGGCGAGGAGCCGCTGGAGCTCAAGCAGTTCGACAAGCCCGTCGAGCTCACGATCACCGTCCCCGCGGGCGCCCTGCCCGAGGGCGAGGACGGCTCGAAACTCGTCATTTCTTACTGGAACGGCACCTCGTGGGAGGACCAGGTCACGAAGTCGCGCAAGGACGGCGGCTCCGTGATCCTCACCACGGAGCTCTCGCACTTCAGCACGTACGGCGTGCTGTTCAACGGCGGCGGCGCGCCGCCGAGGCCGGCCCCCTCGGTCGGCTCGGGCACGTTCAGCGGCCGGCCGATCTTCTCCGAGAGCGGCCAGGCGTTCGTCGTGTATGGCGGCGGCTCCTCCGCGCAGCTGGAGGCGGCCGCGAAGGCCGCCGGCGCCACCGGCGTGTGGGCGCAGGACGCCGGCGGGACGTTCCGGCTGCTGGTCGTCGGCGGCCCGGCGTTCCTCCGCGCGGAGTTCGATGCCGCTTTCCCCGCCGGGTTCACCTCCACGTCCGCGATGACGCTCGTCCGCTAGCGGCGCCCCGCGCGGGGTTCCCGAAGGCGTGACGGAGGGCGTAGAGTGCGCGGCGCACTCTGCACACACACGCACGCAACAGAGAGAGCGGTGACGCGATGGCAGATTCGATCAGCAGGCAGTTCGCCCGATGGGCCGCCAACCTGAAGTACGAGGACCTTCCGCCCGAGGTGGTCAGCAAGACGAAGGCGTTCGTCCTGCACGCGCTCACCAGCGCCGTCCTCGGCGGCCCGGAGCCGAAGGCCCACCACGCCGTGGAGTTCACGCTCCGCGAGGAGGGGAAGGCGGACGGCGCGACGATCATGTGGGAGGGCGGCAAGGCCACCCGCATCGGCGCGACCTTCGCGAACGCCGAGATCATGCACACCTCCGGCCTGATCGACTCCTACCGGATGCTCACGCACCCCGGTCCCGTGATCGTGCCGGCGGCGATCGTGAACGCGGAGCTGGAGAAGAAGAACGGCAAGGACCTCATCGTCGCGCTGGTCGTCGGCTATGAGCTGGTGTTCCGACTCTGCGACGAGTTCATCCCGGCGACCGCCGCCCGCGGCTTCCGCCCCAGCCCGATCTACTGCACGCTCGGCACCGCGCTGACCACCGGCAAGCTCCTGGGCCTGGGCGAGGACGGCCTCGCGGCCTGCATCGCGTTCGCGGCGAACACGGCGAACGCGCTCAACCAGAGCAGCACGGAGGGCGGCGGCGACAACGCCATGCACGAGCCGAACGCCGCGCGCCAGGGCGTCTTCGCCGCGATGATGGCGAAGGAGACCGGCAACAAGGGCTCCGAGCACGTCATCGAGGGCGTCGCCGGCTTCTACAACGCCGTCACCGGCAACCACGAGGGCCGCATCCCCTACTCCTTCCACGAGGGCAAGACGCAGGTCGACATGGCCTCCGTCACCGCGGGCCTCGGCACCGAGTACCGCCTGCTCACGGCGATGTTCCGCATGTACCCGTTCGCGGCGTACAACCAGCCGGTCATCGACCTGATGCAGGAGATGAAGATCGAGCACAACATCAACCACGAGGACATCGAGCGCCTCGACGTCCACATGAACTGGATCGAGACGCTCTACCCGAGCCCCGCATTCCCGCGCTACCCGGACTTCGACGTCGCGCGGGTGGAGGGCGGCCGCGGGACGACGCACCTGTACGCGGCGCACTCCGCCGTGAACGGCGGCTACCCGGTCATCGGCGGCAAGACCTACGGCCCCACGGGCTGGGACCTGACCGGCGACCAGGTGGTGAACGAGTTCGCCCGCACGAAGGTGCACCTGGTCCAGGAGAAGGACCGCGCGATGTTCTCGCCGGCCATCACGGTGACCATGAAGGACGGCACCGTCCACCGCGGTGAGTACCCGTACCACCCGCGGCTGGAGTGGACGTTCGACCAGCTGGCGAAGCGCCTGGAGGACTGCCTGCCGGGCCTCGCGACCGGTGCGGCGGGCCTGCAGAAGCTCATCGACGTGTCGCAGAACCTGGACCAGCACGCCAGCGTGCAGCCGCTGCTGGACGCGGTGAAGAAGCCGTAGCCCTCGCACGGTAGAGGTGACACGGACGGGCCGGTGGCGCTGCCACCCGCCCCTCCAGCTTCC
>JBFWQJ010000125.1:0-8689 GCA_050249515.1 Dehalococcoidia bacterium
TCGACCCGCCGATGAGCGTGCACGACCAGCCGAGGCCGAGCAGGAACAGCCCGATGGCGAGCTGCGTGGACTCGTGCCCCGTGGCGGTGCCGGCGAGCCAGAACGAGGTGAGCAGGATCGCCCCACCGCCCATGATCACCGTGTGCCGCCCGAAGCGGTCCGCCAGCCACCCCACCAGCGGCGACGCGATGTACATACCCGCGATGTGCCCGCTGATCACCAGCCCGACGATGCGCAGCGACGCGCCGCCGTGCTGCAGATGGACGGGCGTCATCGACATCACGCCGACCATCACCGCGTGGCCGACCGCCATGGCGAGCAGCCCCAGCAACGCCGAGGGCGCCCCGGCGATCCCGGCGAGCACGGCGCCGATGGAGCGCTTCTCCGGCACCGCCGCGCCGGCACCGGCGCCGCCCGCCAGCGCGCGAGCCGCCAGCAGCGGGTCCGGGCGCAGCAGCAGGCCGATGATCACGGCGGCGGTCACGAAGGCCACGGAGGAAAGCATGAACGGCCCCGCGAGCGGCGGCATGCCGATCCCCGCCGCCCACTGCCCCATCGGCTGCGCGAGGTTCGGCCCGAGCACGGAGCCCACCGTGGTCGCCCAGACGACGGTCGAGAGCGAGCGGCCGCGCGTGGTCGAGTCCGCGAGGTCGACCGCCGCGTAGCGCGACTGCAGGCCCGCGGCCGTGCCGCTGCCGGCGAGCACCAGACCGACGATCGCCAGCGGGAAGAGTCGCAGCACGGCCGCGCTCACGACGAGCAACACACCCAGCGTGCCGACGAGGTACGCGAGCAGCAGTCCTCGGCGGCGGCCGTGCGCGCTCATGTAGCGCGCGACGGGCACGGCGGCGAGCGCCGCGCCGAGCACGGTGGACGAGGAGGCCAGCCCGCTCAACGACTCGCGCCCGATGTCCGCGATCAGCAGTGCGCCCACCGCGATGCCCGAGGCGACACCGATGCCACCGAAGACCTGCGCGACCGCCAGCACGGCCAGGGTGCGCCGCTGGAGGCGGTGGGCGTCGGAGGACGGGAGAGCGCTCATCGGGGTGCCTCGTGCTCGGTCGCGCCGTGCGGTGGCGGTGGCCAGCCATTCTCCGGGGCGACGCAGGGGATTGTCGCACGAGGCGCGTCGAGGGACAGCGACAGGCGGCGCGCCGCCTTCGGGTATCGTGGGCGCGCGCCGGGCAACCCGCCGGGCACCGAGAGGAGACCACGATGGCCATCGAGCGGATCAACCCGGGCGGGCTCAGCCACCCGCCCACCTACTCGCACCTCGTCCGGGCGACGGGGCACAGCACCGTCTACATCTCCGGGCAGGTGCCTGTGGACGCGGAGGGACGTCTCGTCGGCGGGGACGACTTCGAGGCACAGGCGCGCCAGGTGTACGAGAACCTGCGCACCGCGCTCGCCTCGGTCGGCGCAGGGTTCGCGGACGTCGCCCGCATGACCACGTACGTCGTCGACTACACGCCGGAGCTGCGGGACATCATCGGCAGGCTGCGGCTCGAGGTGATGGGCGACACGCTCGCCGCGAGCACGCTGATCGGCGTGCAGGCGCTGGCCGTCCCCTCCTATCGCATCGAGATCGAGGCGATCGCGGTCCTCGACTAGACGGCGGGGCTGTCCGGCCGCGCGCCCAGGGCGGACGCGGCGCGCTCCGCGACCCGCGCGGGGAGCGACGAGGAGGCCGGCGACGCCTCGGCCCCCGGCGCGGCGGCCGAGACCGCGAGCGACGCGGGCAGCCAGAGCCGCATGGTGGTGCCGCCGGCGTCCGCGTTGCCCGACGCGGACAGCCGGCCGCCGTGGCGCTCCGCGATCTCGCGCGCCACGTACAGGCCCATCCCCAGTCCCGGGACGACGCCCGTGTTCGCCGCCCGGCCGAACGGCGCGAAGATGCGCTCCACGGCGCTCTCCGGGATCCCGATGCCGCGGTCGACCACCTCGATGACCACGCCCTCGGCGTTGCGGCGCGCGCGTACGAGGACGCGCTCCGGCTCGTCGGAGTACTTCAGCGCGTTGTCGATCAGGTTCACCAGTACCTGGCGGATACGCGCCGGATCCACCAGCAGCGTGCCCAGCTCCCCCTCCACCTCCCCCACCACGCGCGGGGCCGCCCACTGCGCCGGGTCCGTGACCGACCGCACGAGCGCGGTGAGATCCGTCGGCTCCGGATGCATCGCGATGCCGTCCCGCTGCAGTCGCGACACGTCCATCAGGTCATCCGTGAGCCGCGCGAGGTACGAGGTGCTCTCCAGCAGAGACGCGGTGTAGCTCGTCAGACGGTCGGCGGTGAGCGCGGAACGTTCGCGCGAACGCTGGAGCAGCTGCGCAATGCCGTGGATGGCCCCCACCGGGTTGCGCAGCTCGTGCGAGGCGACCGCGATGAACTCGTCCTTCACCGCCTCCGTCAGCTTCATCTCGTGGATGTCGGTCGACGTGCCATACCAGCGCGCGAACCGGCCGCCGTCGCGGCGCTCGGCGCGGCTCAGGTGCCAACGGTACGTGCCGTCCGTCATACGCAGCCGGTGCTCGTGCTCGAACGAGGCCCCCGTGGCCGCGCTGCCGCGCCATGCGTTCAGCGTGCCCTCGGCGTCGTCGGGGTGCACGGCGGCGTACCACGCCTCGCGCGGGGCGCGCGGCGCGGCGCCCAGGTACTCCGCGCGCCGGTCGTTGTAGTAGTCGACGTGGCCCTGCGCGTCGGCGATCCAGACCAGTTGCGGCATCGAGTTGGCGAGGTCACGCAGGAGGCGCTGCACCTGCTCGCGGTCGCTCAGCTCGTTCACGATCGCCGCGAGGACGAACGTGCCGGATGCCATGATCAGCAGGAACAGCTGCTCCATCGCGATCGCCTCGGAGCGCTCGGTGGTGAGGCGGGCGAAGGGGCTGCCGCCGAACGCGGTCATGACGTTGGTGACCATGCCGGTGAAGAACACGGCCCACGCCGCGCCCTGCGCGCCGAAGCGCAGCGCGGCCCACGTCAGCACCGGGACCAGCAGGTACGGGAGGATGAGGTCCAGCGACCCCGGCCAGTCCCGCCACCCGGCGAAGACGGTCAGGCTGAGCGCCGCCGCGATCAACATCCACTCCCCGAACGCGCGACGCAGCGTCGGCTCGCTCCACGTCAGCACCACCGGCGCGACGACGAGCACGCCCAGCGCGTCGCCGGCGACGTACTTCGGCCACACCTCCAGCCACGACTCGCCGAGGAACAGCACGTTGCCGATGGACCCCACGCTGGCGCCGGCCAGCGGCGCCGCGACCACCGCCAGCGCGATGAAGCGCAGGAGGTTCCCGAGCGGCAGCAGGGAGCCTCGAGGCGACCCGGCGCGCCGAAGCAGCGCCGCGCCCAGCAGCGGGTCCAGGACGTTCCCGGCGGTCCACCACGGGATGCCGGGGGTCGGGTAGCCCTGTGCGTAGTCGCCGACCGCCTCGGCGACGGCGACGCCGAGGAGCGGCCACACCCACAGGCGCGTCGGCGTGCGGAGCAGGACCGCCAGCGTCACGCCGGCGGCGGGCCAGAACCCCGCGCCCAGCCGGTCGGGGTCGTTCAGCCAGATCGTGAGGTTGGCGGGGACCAGGTAGGCGATCGCGCCGAAGCAGACCAATCCGGGCACGGCCCACCGCGAGGCGAGGAGGCGTTCCCAGGGCGATCGGAGGGCCGGGTCGTGCACGGGGTCGTGATCCACTCCAGCGACGCGGCGGTCGCAGTGGTGCGCCGGCTCAGGCGCGCGGGGCGCTCGCCTCGCCGGGGCCGATGAACGCCGCCACCATGCCCGTCAGCTCCTCCAGGTCGAACGGCTTGCGCAGCAGGCCGTTCGCGCCCAGGTCCTCGGTCACGTGGAGCGCATCATTCACGCCGGTCAGCAGCAGGACGGGGACGTCACACAGCGGCGGGGGCAGCGCGCGCTGCGCCTCGCGGAACCCGCGCCCTCCCAGGACGGGCATCGTCAGGTCGAGGAGGATCAGGTCGGGCTGCCACGACCGCAGGATCTCCAGGCCCTCCTGCCCGTGCGCCCCCGATCGGACCTCGTGCCCCTCGTCGGTGAGCGAGTCGGCGAGCACCATGCGGATCACCCCGTCGTCCTCCACCACCAGCACGCGCGCCATCCAATGTCCCCCTCTCGAGGTCACCGGCGGCATTGTCGGAGGAATGGCGGGGCGCACCCATCACGGGGCCGTCGCATGAGTGATCGCGCGCATTGCAGGCCCATCGCAGCGCCCGCACGGGCGCGCCACTCAGGCCGCGCGGCGGGTACGGCGGTCGAGGCGCTCGGCCAGCGCGAACTCGAACAGGGCCTCGTGCAACTCGGTCAGCGCGTCGCCCAGTTCCAGGCGCATGCCGTGCACGGCCTCCGCGAACGCGCGGCCGTTCACGTCCACCGTGGGGAGGGAGAGCTGGGCGAGGCGGACGGCGATCGGCGCCAGCGTCAGCGTGGCGGACGCGGCCTCGTCCGTGCGCGTGCTCCACTCCGTCCGCACGCTGGCAAGGGCGAACCGTGCCAGCTCCTGGTCCTTGCCGCGCCGGAGATGCATCACGTGCGCCAGCCCCTCGTGCGCCACGACCATGCGCGCCCACGGCGCGGCGTCCACGCCGCCCTCCATGTGCGAGACGACGCCGACGACCCAGCGCTGCGCGACGGAGATCGCGGAGCGTTCGTCGTTCGTCGCGCCGTCGATGGCCGTGCGGATCATCGTCTCCACCAGGCGCGTGTCGCGCTGCGGGATGCTGCGCGTCGGCGAGTCCTCCGCGTGGTCGCGCGCGAGGCGCGTGCGGTGGCCGCCGGAGAACTTCGCCGCGTACATCGCCTGGTCGGCGGCGTGCAGCAGCCGGTTCGCGGAGCTCGCGTCCGCCGGCGCCGTCGCGATGCCCACCGAGACGCCGAGGCGCGCCGGCGCGCCGGGGATCTCCAGGTGCGCCTCGCGCAGGGCGGCGTGCACGCGCTCCGCGGCGCTCGCCGCCTCGTCCGGGCCGACGCCCTCCATCACCACCACGAACTCGTCGCCGCCGGTGCGCGCCACGAAGTCATCCGCGCGGCACGTCGCGCGCAGCTCCCGCGCGACGAGGCGGATCACCTGGTCGCCCGCCTCGTGGCCCAGCGTGTCGTTGAAGATCTTGAGGCCGTCCATGTCGACCATCAGCACGGCGCTCTCGCCGGGCTCCGAGATGCCGGCGCGCAGGTTGTAGAGGCGCTCCTGCAGGTAGCGGTAGTTCGGCAGCCCGGTCAGCATGTCGTGGTTCGCGCTGTACTCCGCGCGCTCGTACAGGCGCAGGCGCTCGATCGTCACGCCGAGGAGGCCGGCGACTTCGTCCAGCGCGTTCAGGTCGGGCGTGGTGTCCGAGACGGTGGTGTGCACCAGCGCGAACACCGCCGCCGTGCGCACACCGTTGCGCACGGGCACCGCCGCCACCTCCGAGACCTCGGGGCCGAGGATGTCCCAGTCCAGGTGCGCGAACTCCGGCGCGGAGCGGCGCAGGAACACCGCCCCGCCCGCCTCGATCGCCGCGGAGGCGATCGAGCGGCTCAGCGGCGTGCGCTCGGTCTGCAGCGACTCCTCCGGGTAGGTGGCGTACGGCTGCACCTCGGCCTCGGACTCGTCCAGGAGCAGCATGATCGCCCGGTCGAAGGGGATCAGCCAGCGCACCTCCTCCGCGAACGCCGCGAAGGCCTCACGCAGGTCCACGACCGACGCCACGATCCGCGCGAGGTTGCTCAGCGCCTGGATGTGGGACGCGCGTTCCGTCGCCTGGTGGTACAGCGTCGCGCTGTCGAGGGCGAGCGCGAGCTGCTCGACCGCCTGCTCCACGATCCGCAGCTGGTCGCCGGCGACCCCCTCGGTCACGGAGAACGCGACGATGCCCAGCACCTGCCCCTTCGGGCGCATCGGCACGACCAGGTGCTGGCGGTCCTCGTTACGCACGAAGCTTGGCGGCGGCCCGATCTCGGGGCCCCACGCGGTGGGCATGCGCAGCGAGAACCAGCGGTGCGCGGCGTCCGCGACGCTGAACGGGCGCTCCTCGCGCGACCCGTCCGCACCGAACGAGGGCGCGGAGGACACCTGTCCGAACTCGTCCACGCGCGCGATGTACAGGTGGTCGAAGCGCAGCAGGCCGGTCAGCGCGTGCGCGAAGCCCGCGTACAACCGCTCCACGTCCGCGCCGGACTGCATGGTGCGCGCCACGTCCGCGAGGCCCGTCAGTTCGCGGATGCGCTGTTGCTGCAGCGCCACCAGTTCGTCGCTCTCCAGTCGCCGCGCGAGCGAGTAGGCGAAGCTGGACACGAGGTCGGAGGAGGCGGGACGCCACGGGACGCCGGCCTCGATCGCCACGACGATCACCCCGCTCATCACGCGCTGGAACGACGCCTGCGGCAGCGCCCCGTCCGCGCCGCGCTGCGGCAGCACGCTGGAGCCGCGCAGCGACACCACCGGCACCAGCACGAGCGTGCCGATCCCGCGCTCCGCCAGCGCTTCGGACAGCGGCGACTCGCCCCCGGCGCCCAGGATCACCGGCGCGCTCTGGCCCGCGACCCGCTCCGGGACCGTGTCGAGGATCGGCGTCAGCCAGTCCCCCTCTACCGCCGGATCGCGCAGCGCGCAGGTCACCGTCGGCGTCCCGTGCACCTCGTCGATCGTGACGAGCGCGAGGTCCCAGGCGTCCAGCGCGCGCCCGACCAGCTCCAGCGCCTCGTGCACCGCCTGCTCGCGGCCCTCGGGCACGTCCAGCAGACGGGCCGCGCCGCCCGCGGTCTCCTCGCGCTTCACGCGCTCGATGGCGTCGCGGTACAGGCGCATGTTCTCCAGCGCCACGCCCATCTCGCGCCCGATCAGCAGCAGCAGGTGTCGCTCCTGGTCCGTCCAGCCCAGGCTCCCCGTGCCGATAAGCGCGAACGCGCCGGACACGTGGCCTCGGGCGGCGATCGGCACCACCGCGTACGGCTCGCCCAGGTCGGGGAGGTCCTGCTCGCCGGGGACCGAGGAGATGACGGGCGCGCCCGTCTCCGCGACGCGACGCAGGAGCGACTCGGGCAGGCGCGGCGCGTGGACGTCCTCAGGCGCGACGGTCACGAACAGGTGGGCGCCCTCGCCGGTGGTGCTGCGGTGCACCGCCTGCGCGCCACGCGCGCCCATCAGCCGCGCGACGAGGCGGGAGGCGCGCTCCAGCGAGCGGAAGTCGTCCATCGGCTCGGCAAGCGCGAAGGAGACGGCGTTGATGATCGAGAGGTAGCGGTTGCGCTCCTCCAGCTGTGCGGTCTGCTCCTCGATCGCGGAGTTGAGCTGCTGGTTCCACTCCTGCAGCCGCTGCTCGGACGCGCGGAGCTCCGTCTGCGCCTGCTCCAGCTCCGTCACCGTGTTGTTCAGCACCTCGCGCGCCTCGACCAGGCGGTGCGAGCGCAGGTGGAGGAGGAGCGCGGCCGCCGGAAGCACGATCGTCGCGACGAGGAGTTCTTCCGGCTCGAGCGTCAGCGCGAGCGGCGCGCCGTGCAGCGACATGACGGCGACCGGGAGGAGCAGGCTGGTCACGCTGGCGGCGGCGGTCATCACGACGAGGCCGCGCGCGCCCACCATCCCCGAGCAACTGACCACGAACAGTCCGAGGGCGGCCGTGGCGACCCAACTCTCACCGTTCAGGTAGACCAGCGTCGCGGAGGCAAGCAGGGTGTTCGCGTAGCGCCAGCTCACCGTCCGCCAGGTCGGCGGCGTGGAGGCCCGCCGGAACGAAAGCTCCGCCTCGCCGATGAAGAGCATGGTGATGGGGAGCAGGAGGCCGTTGAAGGGCATCGGCACGCCGGCGAGCAGGACGGCGCAGACGGCGGCGGTCACCAGCGTCCGGAACAGCCCGCCCTGACGCCAGGCAGCCCGGATGGCGTGGAGCGTCGGCGACCCCGTGGCCGCGTTGCCCGCGTGCAGCGCCCTTGCTAGGATGCCCGCATACCTCATGCCAGACGGACTTCCTCCCTATGTGCTCGTCGCCAGGATCGGCTCGATCCTCGGCATGTCGTTCGCCCTGGCGATCGGGCTGCTGCTGCTCATCGGTGGGTGGCTGCTGCCGTCGCTGATCGCCTTCCTCTGCTTCATCCCCTCGTTCGCCATCATGGCGTTCGTCGAACGCAAGGCCGCCGCGCGGCGCACGCCGTAGCCCGCCCCGTCCGAGGCCGGACATAGAGCGAGCCCTCCGTCGCCAGTATCGGCAGCGGAGGGCTCGTTCTGAACGGACGCTGAACGATCGGGGCCGGAACGGCCCCCGGCTACCCCTCGACGATCTCCACGGAGAGGATGCGGTCGCCGGGCTCGCGGTCGGACTCCGGGTCGCGGTGGCGGAGCGCCAGCGCGTTCTCCAGGCCCTCCTCGATCTTGCCGAAGGCGGTGTAGCGGCCGGTCAGGTGCGGCGCCGCGTCCAGCATGATGTAGAACTGCGAGCCGTTGGTGCCCGGACCGGCGTTCGCCATGCCCACCACGCCCTGCTCGAACGGCGTCGGGGTCAGCTCGTCCTGGAAGCGGTAGCCCGGGCCGCCTCGACCGGTGCCGGTCGGGTCGCCGCCCTGCGCGACGAAGCCGGGGATGACGCGGTGGAACGTGCAGCCGTCGTAGAAGCCCTCCCGCGCGAGGAAGACGAAGTGGTTCACGGTGACCGGGGCGATCTCCGGCATCAGCCGGACGGTGATGTCGCCCTTCTCGGTCTTCAGGACCG
>JBFWQJ010000126.1:0-8359 GCA_050249515.1 Dehalococcoidia bacterium
CCGTGGAGCGTGCTGGACCAGCACGGCGCGGCCGCGATCCGGTGGTACATGTACACCGCATCGCCGCCGGGCAACCCGCGCCGCTTCTCCGCGGACCTCGTCGCCGAGACGACGAGGCGGTTCCTCTCCACGCTGTGGAACACGTACTCGTTCTTCGTGACGTACGCGAACACGGCGGACTTCGACCCGCGCTCGGGCGTGCCGCTGCGCGAGGCGACGCTGGTCGCCGGGCGCAGCACGCACGGCGTCCAGATCCCGGCGTACACCGAACTGGACCGCTGGATCCGCAGCGAGCTGCACCAGACCGTGCAGCGCGTGACCGACGCCCTCGACGCGTACGAGCCCGCCGATGCGGCCCGGCCGATCGAGGCGTTCGTGGACCAGCTGTCGAACTGGTACGTGCGCCGATCGCGGCGGCGCTTCTGGCGCTCCGGTGAGGGCGTGGACTCGCAGGCGGCGTTCGCAACGCTCTACGAGTGCCTCGTGACGGTCGCGAAGCTGCTCGCGCCGTTCACGCCGTTCGTGGCGGAGACGATGTACCAGAACCTGGTCGCCGGCCGCGTGGACGGGGCCCGCGACTCCGTGCACCTGGCCGACTGGCCCGAGGTGGACACGGCCGCGATCGACGAGCAGCTCTCGGCGGACATCGCGCTGGTGCAGCGCATGGTGTCGCTGGGCCGCGCCGCGCGTGCGAAGGCGCAGACGAAGGTGCGCCAGCCGCTGGCCTCCGCCGTCCTCGTCCCGCGCAATGACGCGGAGCGCGGGGCGCTGCAGCGGCTTGCCTCGCAGGTGGCGGAGGAGTTGAACGTGAAGGCCGTCGAGGTGCTCACGGATCCGGGCGACCGTCTCGACTACACGCTGCGACCGAACCTCCCCGTCCTCGGCCCGAAGTTCGGGCAGCAGGTGGGCGCGGTGCGCAATGCGCTGCAGCAGGCGGACGCCGCCGCGATCGTCGCGAGCATGCGCGCGGGCGATCCGATCGAGGTCGGCGAGTTCACGCTCGCGCCGACCGACGTCCTCGTGACCGTCGAAGCGAGCGACGGATGGGCGGCGCAGGAGGAGTCCGGCTACGCCGTGCTGGTCGACACCACGGTGACGCCGGAGCTGCTGGCGGAAGGCACCGCGCGTGAGGTGATCCGCCGCGTGCAGGACCTGCGCCGCGACGCCGGCCTGGACGTCTCGGACCGCATCCACGTCACCTACCGCGCCGGCGTGCCGGTGTCGGAGGTGATGCGCTCCCACGGCGCGATGATCGCGGAGGAGGTGCTGGCGCTCAGCCTCGAGCCCGCCGACGCACCCGAGGGCGACGCGCGCGTGGACGCCGACATCGAGGGCGTGGAGGCGACGTTCGCGCTGCGGAAGGCGTAGCGCGGGGGCTGTGCTGCACGAGGGGGGCGCCCCCCGGCGCTACTTCCCGCCTCCGAGGGGCGGCGGGCGGCGGCGGGGGCGCTCCGCCGACTCCTGGTCGCCGGCCAGCACCAGGCCGCGCAGCAGCGACATGAGCGAGGTGCGCCAGTTGCCCTCGGCGCTGCCGCCGTGGCGCGGCTCGCCGTGCAGGACGTGCGGCACCTCCGCGGACACCTCCGCGCCGAAGAGCACGATGTTCGCGGTGAGGTACGTCCAGAAGAGCAGGACGATCACCGACCCGAGCGAGCCGTAGATGACGTTGAACGAGGCGAAGTTCTCCACGTAGGCCGCGAAGCCCTCCTTCAGCCCCTCGAACCCCAGCGCCGCCAGCAGGGCGCCGGGCCACAGGTAGCGGAACGGCGCGCGGTGGTTGGGCAGCAGCCAGTACGTGAGCAGGAAGGCGAGGAACGAGAGCAGGAACGGGATCGCCAGCGCGCCGGCGTGCCAGAACCACGAGAGCGAGATCGGGCTGGGCACGAACCCGAACGCGCTGCCCACCTCCGCCTGGGCGATGCGCCACGCGGTGGTCAGGACGATGCCGCCGAGCAGGGGGAGCGCGACGATCGGCAGGAAGACGTAGTCGATCAACTTCGCCCGGAACCACGGGCGGCTGGTCTGCACCTCGAACACCACGTTCAGGGAGGAGCGGAGCGCGGCGGAGAGCGCCCCGGCCGACCACAGGGAGCCGAGGGCGGAAACGATGGTCAGCGTCGGCCCGAGCCTCGCGACGTTGCGGAGCGAGTTGGCGATACTCTGATCCTGGATCGGCAGGAAGCCGATGATCCCCGCCAGCACCTGCTCCTGCACGGCGGGGTTCCGGAGCACGAGACCGAAGATCGAGACGGCGAGCAGCGTCAGCGGGAACATCGAGAACAGAGCGTAGTAGGAGATCGCGGCCGCCATGTGGCTGCCGTTGTCCTCGATGAAGTTGGTGACGGCGCGGCCGAGGATCCGCAGGGGGACTCGCCATTGAGCCACGGACTGGCGCACGATCGTCGCTGGTTGCGCCAAGCGGCGGCCTCCTCGCCCCGATCCCGCGCCACCATCGTATCCGCCTGCGCGCCTCAACGCTCCCGAGGGGGGAGCGGAACATGACGGGACAGCGTCTTCAGCCCCAGCAGACGGCCTTCCGGCGCGTGGTCGTGAAGATCGGCTCCAACGTCCTCACGGCCGGCACGCAGCAGATCGACACCGTGGCCATGGCGGCGATCGCGGAGCAGATCGCCGCGCTGATGCCGCGCGGCGTGCAGCCGATCGTCGTGACCTCCGGCGCCGTCGCCGCGGGACGCCATCGTGTGCGCACGCACCACGAGGCGCGCGCGCTCACGGCGAAGGACGTGCAGTCGCGGCAGGTACTGGCCGCGATCGGCCAGTCGCGGCTCATGGCGCTGTGGGACCAGATCTTCGAGCAGCACAACGTGCCGATCGCGCAGGCCCTGCTGACGCGGCGTGACCTGGCGGACCGGCTGGGCTACCTCAACACGCGCAACACGCTGCTCCAGCTGCTGGAGCTGGGCGTGGTGCCGATCGTCAACGAGAACGACGTGGTGTCCGTGGAGGAACTGCGCGAGCTCACGAAGATCGGGGACAACGACAACCTGTCCGCGCAGGTGGCGAACCTGGTGGACGCCGACCTGCTGCTCATCCTCACCGACATCGCCGGGCTCTACACCGCCGACCCGAACCGCGATCCGGGCGCGAAGCTGATCGAGGTGGTCGCACGCATCGACGAGTCGATCGAGCAGGCGGCCTCGGGGGCGGCGGGCGTGCGCGGCACGGGCGGGATGGCGACGAAGGTGCAGGCGGCGCGCATCGCGACGCAGGGCGGGACGCACGTGGTGATCGCCGCGGGCGCGCAGCGGGACGTGGTGCTGCGCGCCGTGGCGGACGAGCCGGTGGGGACGCACTTCCTCCCCGTGGGCGACCGCATGGAGAGCCGGCGGCGCTACCTGCTGTCCGGCCTGCAGGCGCGCGGCCGGGTGGTGGTGGACGACGGCGCCGCCGGCGCGCTGCTGCGCGGGGGCTCCTCGCTGCTGCCGGCGGGCGTGACGGCCTGCGACGGGACGTTCGTCCGAGGCGACGTGGTGCACGTGGTCACGCAGGCGGGGCGTCACCTCGCCAGCGGCATGGCGAACTACTCCGTGGCGGAGGTCGCACGCATCCTGGGGCACCACTCCGATCAGATCGCGGAGCTGCTGGGGTACGACTTCGGCGCAGAGGTCATCCACCGCAACAATCTGGTGCTCGTGTAATCTCGGATCACTCGGCGTCCACCGCGGCGGTGGGCGCGTGGGAGGGGCAGAGCCATGACCAGCACCATCGCGCGACCCGTCGCGGAGTCGGAGGCCACGCGGAAGGCCGCGCTCGCGCGCGCCGCGAGCCGCCGGATGTCCTCCGTCAGCACGGACCAGAAGAACGACGCGCTCCGCCGCATCGCCGACGCGATCGAGGCGGAGACGCCGCGTATCCTGGCGGTGAACGGGCCGGAGATCGAGCGCGGCCGCGCGAACGGGCTGACCGGGTCGTTCATCGACCGCATGGAGCTGACCGAGGCGCGCCTGAAGTCGATCGCCAACGACACGCGCGCGGTCGCGGCGCTGCCGGACCCGATCGGCGTGATGGAGCAGATGATCACGCGTCCGAACGGGCTGCAGATCGGCCGCCTCAGCGTCCCGCTGGGCGTGATCGCGACGATCTACGAGTCGCGCCCGAACGTGACCGTGGACATCGCCGCGGTGTGCATCAAGTCGAGCAACGCCGTCGTCCTGCGCTCCGGCACGGACGCGCACGACACCTCCGCCGTGTTCGCCGAGATCATCCAGCGCGAGTGCACCGCGGCCGGTCTGCCGGACGGCCTCGTCCAGTTCATCGACTCCACGGAGCGGTCCGAGGTCGGCGCGCTGCTGGGCGCGGGGCCGCTGATCGACCTGATGGTGCCGCGCGGCGGCGCCGACCTGATCCGCCGCGTGCAGCAGGAGGCCACCATGCCGGTGGTCGCCGGCGGCATCGGCGTGTGCCACACCTTCGTGGACGCGGACGCCGACCTCGACATGGCGCGGAACATCGTCATCAACGCGAAGACGGTGCGCCCCTCGGTGTGCAACGCGATGGACACGCTGCTCGTGCACGCCGCCGTCGCCGACCGCTTCATCCCGATGATGACGGAGGCGCTGGGCGCGAAGGGCGTGACCGTGCACCCGGACGAGCGCGCCGCCCCGCTGGTGCGCGGTGCGGAGTCCACCCCCGTGCAGCCCGAGGACTACGACCGCGAGTGGCTGTCGCTGGACTGCTCGATCCGCGTCGTGGACGACCTGGACGGCGCGATCGACCACATCGAGGCACACGGGAGCGGGCACTCCGAGGCGATCATCACGGACTCCTGGGCGGCGGCGCAGCGCTTCCAGCGCGACGTGGACGCGGCGGCCGTGTTCGTGAACACCTCGACGTACTTCAACGACGGCGCGCAGTTCGGCCTCGGCGTGGAGGTGGGCATCTCCACGCAGAAGATGCACGCGCGCGGGCCCATGGGCCTGAAGGAACTGACGTCCTACAAGTGGATCGTGCTCGGCAGCGGACAGGTGCGCTAGCCGCCGATCGATCAGCCACCCAGCGCCGAGCAGCGAAGCGAGTCCCACGTGCCGACCACACACTTCGAGCGCATCGCGCGCACTCCGCAGTCCGAGGCGTGGCGGATCGAGACGGATACCGCGGTGATCGGCCGCGTGGACCTGCACTTCACCGGCGCGAAGGCGTACGGCATCCTCATCGTCCACACCTCCGTGCCGGAGGAGGACATCGAGGAGTTGATCGCGGACGTGGACGCGCGCCTCGTCTCCACCGCGGACGAGTACCGCGAGGACTTCGTGGTCACGGTGTGGCGCGGCACGGAGTTCGGCACGTACTCCGAGGACGACGGCGCCGACTACGAGGACGACGACCCGGACGAGGCTGACGACGACCGCTAGCAGCGACCCCGCCACGCCCGAGCGCCGGCTGGACGTCGGCCGCATCGAGGTCGTCTCGTTCGACCTCGACGACACGCTGATCGACTCGCGCAGCGCGTGGCGGGACGGGTTCGCGGCGCCGTTCGCGCGGCTGGCGGAGCGGTACCCCGCGCTGCTCACGCTGGGCGACCCGGCGCACGTGCACGACCGCGTGTTCCAGCCGTTCCTCATCGAGATCTGGGAGCGCGTCCGCGGCGAGTGGAGCCCGGACTACGTGCGCGAGGGCTGGCGCATGCTCCTCGATCGCCACGCCGCGCCCGACCTCATCGCCGCGGACGCCGCGTACGAGGAGTACGAGGCGACGTGGCCCGCGATGATGCGGCTGTTCGAGGACTCGCTCGCGGCGCTGGAGGCGGTGGGGCAGCGCTACCCGCTGGTGCTGCTGACCAACGGCAACACCACGCATCAGCGCATGAAGATCGTGCAGCACGACCTGGAGCGGTGGTTCAAGCACGTCGTCGTGTCGGAGGAGGTGGGGCTGGTGAAGCCGGACCCCGCGATCTTCGCGCATGCGATCGCGCCGCTCGGCGTGCTGCCGGAGGCCGCGCTGCACATCGGCGACGCGCGGTCGCAGGACATAGCGGGCGCGCGCGCGGCGGGATGGCAGAGCGCGTGGGTGAACCGCGGCGGCCTCGCCCCGACCGACGAGCACCACCCCGACGTCGAGGTCGCGTCGCTCGCCGACCTCGTGCGGTTGCTCGGGCTGCGGTAGGCGCGAGGAGCCGGAAGCCCTCACCCCGTCCCTCTCCGCGTTCGGGGAGAGGGGGGTCGGAAACAGCGATGCGCCCCTCGCGGGGCGCATCGAGTGAACCGAGGCGGGGCGGCGGACGCTAGCGCTTGCGGGCGACGACCTTGCGCGCGGCGGCTGCGACGCCCTCGGCGTTCAGGCCCATGATGTCGAGCACCTCGTCCCAGGTCGCGGACTCGCCGTAGCGGTTGGGCACGCCCACGAACTCCATGGGGACGGGGTGCGCCGTCTGCGCCAGCGCCTGCGCGCACATCGCACCGAGGCCGGAGTGCGTCAGGTGCTCCTCCGCGACGACGATCGCGCCGGTGTCGCGCGCCGCGGCCTCGAGGGCCTCGACGTCCAGCGGGCGGATCGTGCCCATGTTCAGCACGCGCGCGGAGATGCCGTCACGCTCCAGCGCCTCGGCGGCGCGGAGCGAGCGCTCCACCAGGAGCCCGCACGCGACGATCGTCACGTCCGTGCCGTCGCGGAGCTGGTCAGCCTTGCCCAGCTGGAAGCGCGGGCCGTCCGTGTAGATCACGGGGATCTTCGGACGGCCGGTGCGGATGTACCACGGGCCGGGGGACGCGACCGCGGCGGCGACCATCGCCTCCGCCTCGACGACGTCGGCCGGCACGCAGACGTTGAAGTTCACGAGCGAGGAGAAGAGCGCGAAGTCCTCCACGGACTGCGCGGACGCGCCGTCCTCGCCGGTGGAGACGCCGCCGTGGCTGGCGACGATCTTCACGTTGAGGCGCGGCTGCGCGACGGACATGCGGAGCTGGTCGAACGCGTGCTCCGCGAAGACGGCGAACGTCGACGCGACCACCGTGTACCCGAGCGTCGCGAGGCCACCGGCGGCGGAGATCATGTTCTGCTCCGCGACACCGAAGGTGAAGAAGCGCTCCGGGAACGAGTCACGGAACGTGCGCGCGGACGTCGACTTTCCGAGGTCGGCGTCCACGACGACGATGTTCGCGCCGTTCTGCTGAAGTCGGACGAGGGCGGGACCCAGTGCCTCGCGCGTGGCGGCGGCGGCGGGGATGGTCGTCATCAGGCGAGTTCCTCCATGGCGCGCGCAAACTGCTCGGCGTTCGGGGCGGCGCCGTGGAAGCCGGGGTTGTTCTCCATGAAGGAGACGCCCTTGCCCTTCACCGTGTCGAAGATCACCAGCGCCGGCTTGCCGCGCACGTCGCGCGCCCATGCCAGCGCCTCCTCGACGGCGTCGAGGTCGTGACCGTCGATGCCGCTGCGCACCTCCCAGCCGAAGGCGCGGTACTTCTCATCCAGCGGCTCGGTGCGCATGCTCTCGCGCGTGAAGTCGTCGTTCTGGATGCCGTTGCGGTCGATGATCGCGACCAGCCGGTCCACGTTGTGGTGCGCCGCGGCCATCGCGGCCTCCCACACCTGGCCCTCGTCCTGTTCGCCGTCGCCCATCAGCACGTAGACGTGCGCGTCGATGTTCGCGAGGCGCATGCCGAGCCGGATACCGAGGCCGAACGAGAGGCCCATGCCCAGCGCGCCGGCGGAGTTCTCCACGCCCTGCGGCTTGCCCAGGACGGAATGGCCCTGCAGCCGGCTGCCCTTCTTGCGGAAGGTGGCGAGTTCCTCGATGGGGAAGTAGCCGCTCTCGGCAAGCGTGGCGTACTGCACCGGGGTGCAGTGGCCCTTGCTCATGATGAAGCGGTCGCGCTCCGGCCAGTCCGGGCGCTTCGGGTCGTGCCGCATGATGCGGCTATAGAGGACGGACATGATCTCCGTCGACGACATCGAGCCACCGATGTGCCCCGACTGCGCCCCGTAGACCATCTCGACAATGTGCCGCCGCACCCGCTTCGTCAGCGCGCGCAGATCGGTACCGGCTCCTGCCACCATGCTCGGCCCCCGCAACCCGGAAGATAGGGCGTGAGTATACGAAGGGAACAAGGAGGGCGCGAACGCGCGCGGACGATAGAGCGCGCGCGAGGACGCACGTGTGCGCTGAGTCCGCTCAAAGCCGTCGCAGGACTAGATCGAGCAGGAGGAATGCCCGCAGACCGGGCACACGCTGCACCCCTCGCCGAAGACCAGCGGGCCGGCGCACTGCGGGCAGCGCGGACCGGCGTAGGTCCACTGGCGGCGGCGGCGGGGCGCCGCGGGCGCGGACGCCGAGGTCGTGTCGGAGGCGTAGGACGGGGTCGTGTTCATGGGGCACGCTCCATGAGAATGAGAACAGGCGTTC
>JBFWQJ010000127.1:0-8350 GCA_050249515.1 Dehalococcoidia bacterium
CCCTCGCCCCCCTTCGCCGAGGCGCCGGAGCGGCCGACGGCCGTGAAGATGCGCCGCGTCGCGCCGCCGCAGGCGGGGCAGGGCGCGGGCTCCGCGGCGGCGCTGGCCTTCCGCGTCACCACGAACTCGGCGCCGCAGGCCTGGCACTGGAACGGGTAGATCGGCATTTGCGGTGAGCCCTCTCCTCCCGCATCATCGCGACTGTCGGCGGATAGTTGCAAACAGTCGCAATAAGCGCGGTTAAGTCCTCGACGGCCCGGTCCGCGAGGCGGCGCGGGGACTCCCCCGCAGGATAGGAGACGCCCGTGGCGCGCGTCATGGTGATCGGCGAGAGCAGCATGGACTGGGAGCGGACGCGCGAGCTGCGCGCGCTCTCGCAGTCGTACGCCGCGTACCTGGGTGAGCCCGTGGAGTTCATCTGGGCGCGCCCGGAGCTCGCCGCCCTCGCGCGCGACGCCGTGGAGCCGATGGCGGGCGACCCGCCGGTCGAGACGCTCCAGCCGTTCCGCGTGCAGACGGAGGGCATGCCGGCCGCCGCGCTCGTTCAGGACGAGGAGGGCCGGCCGGACTGGGGCGCGACGTGGGAGTCCTTCTGCGAGCTCGCCTTCTTCGGCGGCCCGCCCCACCGCGGTGACGAGGCGATGGTGCGCGCCGTCGCGGAGATCCCGCGCGTGGTGCCGGCCGGGGAGTTCGATGCGATCGCCGAGATCCGGCGCGGCATCTACCTGACCACCGGGCTGTTCTCCGAGCCGTCCGAGCAGCCGGGCTGGCTCGCCGTCTCGTGCCGTTCCACGAAGCACGCCGCGTGGATGTGCGCCTGCATCATCCTGGAGAATGTGGAGGCGCGCGTGGACGAGGAGGGGCGGCTCCTGGTGCCGGCCAGCCCCTCGTTCACCCTCAAGGACCAGGTGAAGAGCGTGATCACGGTCGTGGCGAAGGTGCACCACTACTGGGAGATGCACGCCGTCGTCTACGGCGTGGAGTAGCCCCGCGCCCGCAACCGTCCGACGCCCTACGATGCGCCCATGCTGAGACGCGCGCTCCCCGGGGTGTACGAGGGCTGGATCGTCGTCGCCGCGTCCGGCTTCCTGATCCTCACCGTCGGGTCGACCTTCTTCTGGGGCATCGGCGCGATCTTCAAGGACATGACCGACGAGTTCGGCTGGACGGTCGCCGCGACCGCCTTCGCGTTCTCGCTGCGCACGGAGGTCTCCGGCGTCGCCGCGCCCGTGATCGGCGCGTTCATCGACCGCTTCGGGACGCGCATCTCCATGGTCGCGGGCGTGCTGGTCACCGTCGCCGGGTTCGTTGCGATCTCGCTCGTCCAGAACCTCGCGCAGTTCTACGCGGCGATGGTGCTGACGGCGATCGGGACGTCCGCGTGCGGCTACCCGGTCGCCTTCGCGGCGACCGCGACGTGGTTCAACCGCCGCCGCTCGACCGCCATGGCGCTGATCACGATCGGCGGCGCGATCGGCGGCGTCTTCGCCGTGGTCGTCGGACAGCTCGCCGAGGTCTACGGCTGGCGCGTCGCGATGCAGCTGCTCGCCGCCGGCATGCTCGCCGTCGGCGTCGTCGGCGCGCTGCAGGTGCGCTCGCGGCCGGCCGACCACCCGCAACCGATCGACGGCGCCCCCGCGCCCGAGGTCGCCCCGGCCGGGGCGCCGCGCGCTCCGGTCGCCGCGTGGGGCGTGCCCGTCCTGCCGGCGGTGCTCTCGCGCTCGTTCATCCTGATGTCGCTCGGCGTGATCGCGCTGACCTTCGCGACCAACGCCGTTGTGGTGCACCAGATCGCGTACCTCGAGCGCGAGCTCGGGACGTCGAAGACGCTCGCGGCGACCAGCGTGACGCTGTTCTCGATCGTGTCGATCTCGGGGCGCCTCGGCATCGGCGTGCTGGCGGACCGCTTCTCGAAGCGGGTGATGCTGGCGTTCACCGCCGTGCTCACCGCGATCGGCCTGCCGATCCTCGCGGTCGCGGACTCGTTCCCCATGGCGATGCTGGGCGCGCTGGTGATCGCGCCGGCGTTCGGCGGGCTGCTCCCCGTGCGCCCCGCGATCCTCGCCGACTACTTCGGCACGAAGCACTTCGGGACGATCAACGGCATCGCCATGCTCGTGACGACGACGGGCGGCGCCGCCGGGCCGTGGTTCGTGGGCCGCATGGTCGATGTCACCGGCGCGTACGCCCTCGGCTGGTGGGTGTGTGCCGGGCTTGCCGTGCTGGCGATCCCGCTGCTGCTGCTCTCCACGCCGCCGGCGGCGCTGATCGCGCGCTACGGCGCGGATGACGAGCCGGGCGAGGCGGGCGGCGCGCCGCTGATCGCGAGCACGCACTAGGCCACGCACTGGGCACGCGCGCGCCGCGCGTGCCCCGGCTAGCCGATCGCGCCCCGCTGCCGCAGCGCGGCGATCTGGTCCTCGGCGTACCCGGCGCTCCGCAGGATCTCGTCCGTGTGGCGGCCGAGGACGGGCGAGGGGCCCTGCACGCGCAGCGGGGTCAGGCTCATGCGCAGCAGGGGGCTGACCTGCGTCTCCGGCCCGGTGGTCTCGTGGTCCACGGGCACCGTCATCTCGTTCGCCAGCGTCTGCTCGTCGAGCATCGCCTCCTCCACGAAGTTCACGGGGCCGCAGGGGACGCCGTGCGCCTCCAGCCGCTCGAGCCACTGCGCGGTCGTCAGCTCCCGGAAGCGCGCCTCCACCTTCGCGACCTCGAGGTTCGCGGCGGCGACGTGCTCCGGGTTGCGCGCGTCGAACGCGGGGTCGTACATGCCCAGGAACTCCGTGGGGATCGCGGCGCGCACCTTCGCGCGCAGCGAGGGCGACAGCGCGCCCACGGCGACCGCGCCGTCCTTCGTCGCGTACGCGCGGTAGTAGACGTTGCCCACGCGCGGGACGCCGCCCGCGCCGTGCGCCTCGAGGATCTCGGCGTAGGGCGCGCTCTGCGCGCGCAGGTCGGCGACCATCGCCATCTTCTCGTACTTGAGCGCGTCGGCGGCGGGGAGATCCATGCCGTACATGCCCTGGAAGGCGAGCGCGGTGTTCAGTAGCGATGTCTCGATGAACTGGCCCTGCCCGGTGCGCTCACGGTGGTAGAGCGCGGCGCACGCGCCCCACGCGATCGCGATGCCGGTGCCGTAGTCCGCCATGGGCGAGGCGGTGATGGTGCCGGGCGCGCCACCCTCGTCCACCTTGCCGTCCGCGGCCATCAGGCCGGACACCGCCTGCGCGATGATGTCGTAGCCGGGGCGGTGCGACCACGGCCCCTTCCGCCCCCACGCCGTGTTGTCGATGTAGATGAGGTCCGGCCGGATCTTCGACAGCCGCGCGTAGTCGATGCCGAGCTTCTCCGCGACGTCCGGCCGGTAGTTGATGACCACGATGTCGATGTCGGGGACGAGCCGCGCCACGACCTCCTGCGCCTCCGGCTGCGCGAGGTCGAGGACGAGCGATCGCTTGCCGCGGTTGAGCGAGTGGAAGTACTTGGACTCGCCCGGCGTGAACTGCCCGTAGATGCGCCAGGGCTCCCCCTCCGGGGGCTCCACCTTGATCACCTCGGCGCCCATGTCGGAGAGGTTCTGGCAGCCGAACGGGCCGGCGATGATCTGCGTGAACTCCAGCACGCGGATGCCGGCCAGCGGCCCCGCGCCTCCCGCCCCTGTCGTCTCCGCTGACCCGGTCATGCGTGCCCTCTCAGCGGCCGGTCCCCGGGCCGCGCTGACGGCATCCTAGCGATCCTCGCGGGCGCGTGACCACCGGCCGCCCCGGGCTGCGCGGAATGCCGAGGCTGCCGAGGCGGCGATCGCGGTACGCTCGGATCAGCCCACATCACCCGACGACGGGAGGCCCACGATGACGCAATCCACGAGCCCGCAGAGCTTCGGCATCACCCGGCACCTCGACCGCCCCTATGACGAGGTGCTGACCGCCACGCGCGAGGCACTGAAGGAGCAGGGCTTCGGAGTGCTGACGGAGGTGGACGTGCGGGCCACGCTGAAGGAGAAGCTGGGCGAAGACTTCCGCCGCTACGTCATCCTCGGCGCGTGCAACCCGCCGCTCGCGCATCGCGCGCTGTCCGCGGACCCCTCGGTGGGGCTGCTGCTGCCGTGCAACGTCGTGGTGTACGAGGACGAGGACGGCGGCGGCACCACCGTGTCCGCGTTCGATCCGGAGGTCGGGATGGCGATGCTCCCGGACGAGCGCGTGTCGAGCGTGGCTCAGGAGGCGCGTAGCCGCCTCGTCGCCGCGCTCGACACGCTGGGGAGTGCCCTGGGGAGTTGACCGCGCCCTCCGGTGGAGGGCGCCGGGGAGCGAGTTACATTCCGGAGCGGCGTCCGGAGACCAGGTTGAAGATCAGCACGACCAGCGCGACCACCAGCAGGATGTGGATCAGCCCGCCGGCCACGTCCGCGGCGAACCCCACCAGCCAGAGGATCAGCACCAGCGCCAGCAGTCCCCACAACATCGGCGTACCTTCCCGCTGCTCCGCGCCGCGGGGTACGCGGCACGTCGAGGGGTCACACGCTAGGTGCGAAGCACGCTCGTCCGGGCAACAGTGACGGGGGAAGCATCGCGGCGCGCTCGCAGTGCGCGCCCGCAGTGCGCGGGCGCTAGCGGCGACGCCCGACGAAGACCACATGGCGCTTGCCGCGCGTGCCGTGCGCGGTGACGCGATGCGTGGTGGGAATGAAGCCGGCGGAGCGGAGCTGCCGCTCGAAGCCCACCTCGTTGTCCACGGACCACACCGCCAGCGCGCCCCCCGACCGCAGCGCGCGATGCGTCGCGGCGAGGCCGCCCGGCGTGTAGAGCCAGAGGTTGCCCGGCTGCGTGGGCGCCTTCGGGCCGTTGTCCACGTCCAGCAGGATGGCGTCGAACTCCTGCACGGCCTTGCGGATCACCTTCGCCACGTCGCCGACGACGACCTGCGTGCGCGGGTCGTCGAGGGGGTGCGCGGCGAGCGGGCCGAGCACCTCGCGGTTCCACTTCACGACATCGGGGTTCAGCTCCCCGACCACCGCCTGCCCGTCCGCGGGCAGCAGGTCCAGCGTGGCGCGCAGCGTGTACCCCATGCCCAGCCCGCCGATGAGCACGCGCGCGCCCGGACGCGGCGCCGGGCACGCCAGCGACATCATCGCGTCCTCGGAGCCGTGCTGGCGGCTGGTCATCAGGTCGTAGCCGGCCTGTGCGCGGATCACGTACTCACCGTCGTGCCGCCACAGCTCCAGCGTGCTGCCGTCCGGCGTGCGGGTGGTGTCCAGGTGCTCCCAGGGTTTCATGCACTCCACGATACCCGGCACTCCGGCGAAGCGCCCGCGCGACGGCTCGCCCGGGGAGCGGGGCCCGGACACGGGGACGAGCCCGGCGGCCCGCCGAGCTCGTCCGTGGTGCGCGGGTGAGAGCCCGCGGCCCTCGGGGGCGGAGCGGACTCCCGCGCGTCCGCCTCCCGTCGGTCTGCGTCGATCGTCGGGCGAGAGGCATGCAGGGGCCGTGGCAGCGCGGGCCCGGGGCTCGCAGCCGCGTTGCCGCCGTGGCGCGGTGGCGCGTTCGGCGCGCGTTTGCCGGGGATCGGGTCGTGCGGTCGAGGACCTCGGCCGGCGCGCTAGCCCTCGCGCGCGGCGGGCGGGCGCAGCGGCAGCTCGCGCCCCAGCGGCCGCGTGGCGGTGGCGAGACGGGCGAGCGTCGTGACCAGCGCGTCCAGGTCCGCAGCGGGCGCGGCCTGCAGCACGCCCGCCTCGAAGTCCGCGGCGCTGAGGAAGACGGTGGTCGGGGCGGCGACGACGCCGAACCACGCGAGGACATCGCGCAGGTGACGCTCCACGCCGAGCGCGTGATCGCGGTTGTTGCCCATCGCCATCACGCCCACCGGCTTGCCCTCCAGCGTGTCGAGCGGCAGCAGGTCGAGGAAGTTCTTGAGCACGCCGGTGAACGAGGCGCGATACACCGGGCTCGCGAAGAGCACGGCGTCCGCCGCGCGCAGCCGCTCTGCCGCCGCCGAGAGGCCATCGTCCTCGGCGGGCGCAGCGCCGGCGAAGCCGATGCGCGCCTCCGCGAGGTCGAGGACGGCGACCTGAGCGATGCCGGCCTCGCCGGCCCGCTGCGCCGCGCCGAGCACCGCGCCGTGCATGCGTCCGGGCGGCGTCACCGATCCGAGGACGATCTCGATTCGCACGTCCGACATGCCATGCCACCCTTCCGCTGCGCCGTTGCGATCCCACATCATCATCGCCCCCGGTGTCGAGGATCACGTTGCTCGCACAACACCTGTGGTTGCAGGCAACGGTTTTGGCATCTCTGGCGCCCCTCCGCGTTACCGGGACGCATCGGCGCGCCCCCTACGCTCTCGCTCCACCGGCGGATGAGTGCGAGGGATGCATGGCAGCTCCACTGGAGCCCGTCGGGCCGGATCACGGCTCGGCACGTACGCGCAGGCACGCGCAGTTGCTGCGGCGAGGCCGCCAGGCCCGTGCGCGGCGTGTGGCCGGCGAGGGTCGCATCAACGCGACCCTGCTGCTGATCCTCCCCGTCGTCGCGCTACCGATCATCGTGGTCGCGCTGGTCGCCCTCGGCGTGTCGCGGTTCTACGACGACACGGCGGCGCGGCTGAAGACGCCCGCCAACATGATCGCCGCCGTCGCGAACTACGGCGGCGCGCAGATCTTCGATCGCAACGGCGTGCTGCTCTACCGCTTCTCCGAGACGGACGGCGGGCTGCGACTGCCCGCCCGCCTGGAGGACGTGAGCCATGTGATGATCGACGCGACGGTGTCCACGGAGGACATGAACTTTTGGACGCACGGCGGCGTGGACTACCGCGGCACCGTGCTGGCCGCGTACGAGAACTTCCGCGCGAACGGCAACCCCTTCGAGGGCCGCGGCGGCAGCGGCATCACCCAGCAGCTGGTGAAGCAGACGCTGATCGACCCCGACGAGCGCATGGAGCAGTCCGTCACCCGCAAGATCGAAGAGGCGATCTATGCCACCGAGATCGCCAGCAACTACTCGCGGGAGCAGATCCTGGAGTGGTACCTGAACGTCACGAACTACGGCGGCGTCTACAACGGCGTGGAGACCGCGGCGCAGGGCTACTTCGGCGTGTCCGCCGCCGACCTCACGCTGGCCCAGGCCGCGCTCCTCGCCGGCATCCCGCAGTCGCCCGCGCTGCACTCGCCGTACCTCAACCCGGAGGGCGCCCGCGCGCGCCAGGCGCAGGTGCTGGACCTGATGGTCGCCCACAACTACATCACGCAGGCCGAGGCGGACGAGGCGAAGCGCGAGCCGCTGCCGATCCAGGCTCAGGAGGAGGCGCTGCCGCTGCGCGCCCCGTGGTTCGTGGAGTACGTGCGCAACGAGCTCATCGCGCGGTACGGGGAAGACTGCTTCAAGCGCTGCGGCCTCACCGTGACCACCACGCTGGACATCACCCTGCAGGAGCAGGCGCAGGCGCTGCTGGAGGAGAACCTGGCGAAGCACGCCGACCCGATCGGCGCGCACAACGGCGCCCTCCTCAGCATCGACGCGCGCACCGGCGAGATCATGGTGATGGTCGGCAGCCGCAACTACGGCGACGCGCGCCCGGAGGTGCAGGGCAGCAACAACTTCGCCACCGCGATCCTGCAGCCGGGGTCCTCGTTCAAGCCGTTCGTCTACATGACGCTCTTCCAGCAGCAGGGGTACGGCCCGAGTTCGATCATCTGGGACGAGGTGTTCACCACGTCAGACGGCTACAAGTGTGAGAACCCCGGTCGTCCGCCGCGGACGTACGGCCCGGTGCCGATCAAGCTCGCGCTCGGCTCCTCGCTCAACTGCCCGGCGAACCGCGCGGCGGCCGTGGCCGGCGTCCAGAACATCCTCAACCTCGCGCAGACCATGGGCATCACCACGCTCGGCGACGCGTCGCAGTACGGCCCCTCGATCGCCACCGGCGGTGCGAACATCACGCTCCTCGACATGGCGTACGCGTACACCACGCTCGCGCGGAACGGCAGCATGGTCGGCAGCGCGTCGCTCGGCAACGCGCGTCCCCTCGACCCCGTGTCGTTGCGCCGCGTGACCGATGCGACCGGGCGCACGCTGTTCTCGTTCGAGCCGGAGACGCGCCAGGTGATCGACCCCGCGTACACCTCCATGGTGTCGAGCATCCTCAGCGACTGCTCGCAGCGGCGGCTGATCTGGAACTGCCAGTTCCCCACGTTCAAGCTCTCGGACGGCCGCCCGGTGGCGGCGAAAACAGGGACGCAGCAGGGCACCTCCACGAAAGAGGCTTCCGCGAACTGGCTGTTCATGTACACGCCCAACCTGGTGACGGGCGGCTGGGTCGGCAACGCGAACCGCGTGGGCTGGACCGACCCGAA
>JBFWQJ010000128.1:0-8336 GCA_050249515.1 Dehalococcoidia bacterium
GCAGGAGAGGGGGCCGGAGCGGGGCGCCCGAGGTGCACCGCGACGGTCGTAGCGCCTCGACGGGCCGCGCCCTCACCCCCCGCCCTCTCCCGCTGCGCAGGAGAGGGGGCCGGAGCGGGGCGCCCGAGTGTACCGGGGACGCTCGTGCCACCTCGACGGGCCGCGCCCTCACCCCCCGCCCTCCTCCCGCTACGCAGGCGAGGGGGCTGGAGCGGGGCGCCGCGGTGCACCGGGACGGTCGTAGCGCCTCGACGGGCCGCGCCCTCACCCCCCGCCCTCTCCCGCTGCGCAGGAGAGGGGGCCGGAGCGCAGCGCCGGGGCCGCCTCGGGCGCCTGCATCCTCCCGCGCCCCTGATGCGCCCGCGTGGCGCGCAGCGCCGACGCGGTCCCGGGGGAGCGCGAGGGCGGAGCCCTCGCTTCTCATCCCCCTTCCCGCGCCGGGAAGGGGGCAGGGGGATGGGCCGCCCCACTCACCACCTCGACGCCACGCCGCCGCGCCTCGAAGCGTGCGAGGTAAGATCGGGCGCATGACGAACGAATCCGCCCCCCGCGCCGAAGAGCTCACTTACTCCGCCACGAAGACGGGCACGCGGAGCATCCTCCCGGACAACATGATCTCCGTGGAGGAGGCGCGCGCCCGCATCCTGGAGGTCTTCTCCGTCCTCCCCGCGGTGGAGACGCCGCTGGGCGACGCGCAGGGCCTCGTCCTGGCGGAGGACGTGAGCGCCACGTTCAACATCCCGCCGCTCGCGAACACCGGCATGGACGGCTACGCGCTGCGCGCGACCGACACCACGGGCGCCTCGTACGACACGCCGCTGGAGCTGCGCGTCATCGGCTACCTGCCCGCCGGCGCCGTCTTCGACCGCGAGGTCCAGCCCGGCGAGACCGTCCGCATCATGACCGGCGCCCCCATGCCCCCCGGCACCGACGCCGTCGTCCCCTTCGAGGAGACGGACGAGTACGACTGGACGAAGGCCGACGCGAAGTACCAGCAGGGCGACTGGCAGAACGCGCCCCGCGACCGCGTGCGCATCGACGTCGCGGCGCAGGTGGGCGCGAACGTGCGCGCCGCCGGCGAGGACGTGCGCGCGGGCGAGGTGGTGCTGCGCGCCGGCACCGTGATCGGCCCGGCGCAGATCGGCGTGCTCGCCTCGATCGGCGTCGACCGCGTGATGGCGCACCGCCGCCCGATCGTCGCGGTGCTGTCCACGGGCGACGAGCTGCTGCGCCCCGGCCAGCCGCTGGTCCCCGGCAAGATCTACGACGCCAACGCCTTCTCACTCGCCGCGCAGGTGCGCGCGTTCGGCGGCGTCCCGCGCATCCTCGACGTCGCGCTCGACACCGTCGAGGCGCTGACCGCGCGCATCCACGAGGGGCTGGCGGACGCGGACCTGCTGGTCACGAGCGCCGGCGTCTCGCGCGGCGACTTCGACGTGGTGAAAACGGTCCTCGCCGCGGAGGGCGAGGTCGGCTTCTGGACGGTGCGCATGAAGCCCGGCAAGCCGCTCGCGTTCGGCCGCTTCAACGCGCCGGGGGGACGCCGCGTCCCGCACCTCGGCCTGCCGGGCAACCCCGTGAGCGCGATGATGACGTTCGAGCTGTTCGGCCGCGCCGCGATCTTCAAGATGCTCGGCCGCCTCGAGCATGACGAGCACGCCTGGCAGCGCCCCACCGTGCGGGCCGTCGCCCTCGACCCGATCCGCAACACCGACGGTCGGCGGTTCTACGCGCGCTGCCACGCCTCACAGGACGCCGAGGGGCGCTGGCAGGTGCGCCTCACCGGGCCGCAGGGCTCCGGCGTCCTCACCTCCATGTCGCTCGCGAACGCATACGCGATCTGCCCCGAGGATCGCGACGTGATCGCCCCCGGCGAGACCTGCGAGGTACTCCTGGTCGACCGCGAGGCGCCGCCGAAGCAGCCGCTCCCCGGCGCATGACCTCGCCGCGGCCGGTGCCCGTCCTGCGCGTGATCGGCCCACCCGGCTCCGGCAAGACGCTGCTCATCGTGTCGCTCGCCGAGGCGCTCCGGTCACGCGGGCAGCGCGTCGTCATCGCCGCACCTCGACGCGACGGGGTGACGGTGCTCACGCTGTCGAACGCGGGCCGCGTCACGCTGGAGGGCACGATGCCGCTCGCGCGCCTCCAGACGGTCGCCCCATCGATCGACCCGAGCGCCACGATCATCCTCGCGGAGAACTTCGACGCCCCGGAGGACGCCGCGTTCCCGGCGGTTGCGCTCGCACCCCGCAGCGCGGCTCCGCGCGCCGACGCGATCGCGAACGTCGCGACCGAGGACATCGAGGCCACGTTCGCGCGGGTCGGGCCCGGGGAGACGAACGGGCTCGTGGACCTCGTGGAGACGCGCGTCCTCGGCCTGCCGCAGCGCGCGCCGGAGGCGGCGGATCGAGCGCCCGAGGCACGGCGGGGATGGCTGCGGCGACTGCTGCGGCGCTAAGGGGTATAGGGCGCATGGATGTACTGATGCTGCCCATCCGCGAACCATCAGGCTGGATGACCGCGTGGATTCTCGGATCGGCGGTCATGCCTCTGATCGCGCTGGCGATGGGCGCGACAGTGTTTCGCCGCTCGTACACCTCGAAACGTGGTATCCCTGCGGCGCTTGTACTCGGTCTGGGCGCAGGTCTTGGGGGATTCTTCCTCGGAGAATTCCTTTGGACGATCTTCCTCGGCGCAGTCGCTGTCGGTGCGTACCTCGTCACCGGTAACTGAATCGCTGGATCCAGAATCCGATCAAATGACCGCCTCGAAGCCCTGGTAGGCGCCGGTGGAGTCCTCCCAGCGGAAGGAGACGTCCGTGACGCGGCCGAGCGGCGGGCCCTCGCGGAGGCGCTCGACGAACTGGCGGAGCGTGGATTCGTCGCCCTCCGCGAGCACCTCGACGCGGCCGTCGGGGAGGTTCTTCGCGTAGCCGGTGACGCCCATGCGCGTCGCCTCGTGGGCGCAGAAGGCGCGGTAGCCCACGCCCTGCACGCGCCCCTTCGCGAGCGCGACGATCTGGCGGACACGACCGGGCATGGTGACTCCCCGCTAGCCGCGCGCGAGCGACTGCACCGTGCGGGACACGAGGTCCTCCGGCACGTCGCCGCGGACGACGGTGCGGCCGACATCCTCGAGCAGCACGAAGCGCAACTTCCCCTGCTCGACCTTCTTGTCGCGCATCATCGCCTCAAGCACCGCGCGGACGTTCATGCCCGGCGCGACCAGCGGGAGCCCGAACGAGCGCAGCAGGTCGGCCTGCCGGTCCACGACCGTGGGGTCGAGGATGCCGAGCTCCACAGCGATCCTCCCCGCGCCCATCATGCCGACAGCGACCGCCTCGCCATGCATGTACTCGCTGTAGCCGGTCGACTGCTCGATCGCGTGGCCGATCGTGTGGCCGTAGTTGAGGATCGCGCGGATGCCGCGCTCCTGCGGGTCGCTCGACACGATGAGGCCCTTGAGGTGCGACGAGCGGCCGATCACGTGCGCCAGCAGCTCCGGGTCCGCGGTCCCGGAGGCGAGGCTCCGCGCGTTCGCCTCCAGCGTCTCGAGCAGGCCGGGGTCGAGGATGAACGCGTGCTTGATGACCTCCGCGAAGCCCTCGATGTTCATGCGGCGCGGGAGCGTGCCGAGCACGCTGACGTCGGACAGCACGGCGGCCGGCTGGTGGAACGCGCCGACGAGGTTCTTGCCCTCCGGCAGATCCACCGCGACCTTCCCGCCGATCGCCGCGTCGTTCATCGCGAGCACGGAGGTGGGGAGCTGGATGAACGGCATCCCCCGGAGGTAGGTCGCCGCCACGTACCCGGCGAGGTCGCCGACCACGCCGCCGCCGAGCGCGAGGATGACATCCCGACGCTCTGCGCGCTCGGCCGCCAGCCAGCGGTAGAGCTCGGCGGCCATGCGCTGCGTCTTGGACGCCTCACCGGCGGGGATCACGTACGACGCGCCGGCGATCCCGGCGGTGTCCAGCACCTCCGCGACCGTGCGGCCGTGGGCCTCCATCACGTTGGTGTCCGAAACGAGGAACACGCGACGTCCGGCGAGCCCCAGCTGCTGCATCCGGTCCGGGAGGCGACGCAATTCGCCGGGCGCGACCCAGATCGGGTAGCGCTGCACACCGGTGTCCACGAGTGCGGCGGGGCCGCGCGCCGGTTCCGGGCTGCCGAGGCGCTCCAGCCGGCGCGGCTTCGCGACGAGCTCGGCAGCGTCGGTGGCCCAGGCGGTGAGGATGCGCGCCACGGCGCGTTCGCGGGTCTGGTCGACCTCGGCGGCACTGCCCATCACCGGCACCCAGAGGTCGGCGTGGTTGTAGTAGTGGCGGCGGTCGGCGTCGAGCGCGCGCAGGCGCTGCTCCAGGTCGCCGTCCACCAGCGGACGCACGGGCTGCCCTTCCTTCGGCAGGCGTCGCGCGATCTCGCTCGGCGTCGCGTCGAGGTAGACGATGAACCCGCGCTCACCCAGCGCGCGACGGTTGCCGGGCGACAGGATCACTCCGCCGCCCGTCGCGATCACCGCGGGCACCTGCTTCGCCGCCTCGGCGACGATCAGCTCCTCGACGCGCCGGAACTCAGGCTCGCCCCGTTCGACGATCAGGGCCGCGGCCGTGCGGCCCTCGCGCTTCAGCACCAGCTCGTCGGTGTCCAGGAACGGCCAGCCGAGGCGCTCCGCGAGCGCCTGCCCGATCGTCGTCTTGCCGACCCCGGACAGCCCGACGAGGACGATCTGCTGCGGCGGCCCGGAGGGGAGCGCGCTCACGAGCGGGGCTCCCGGGGGCCGACCGTCGCCTGGAACGCCTCGAAGTTGCGCACGAGCTCCGCCACGTGGTCACCACCGAACTTCTCGAGCACCGCGCCCGCGAGGACGATCGCGACCATCGCCTCGCCGACCACGCCGCCGGCGGGCACCACCGCGACGTCCGAGCGCTCGTAGAACGACTGCGTCTCCTCGCCCGTCAGGAGGTCCGCCGTGGGCATGCGCTGCGGCACGGTGGAGATCGGCTTGAGGAAGCCGCGCACCACGATGTCCTCGCCGTTGGTCATGCCACCCTCGAGGCCACCCGCGCGGTTGGTGGCGCGCTCCCACTTGCGGCGCTCCCAGGCGGAGGCCGGGAGGATGATGTCCTGCACCTGCGACCCGCGGGAGGCGGCGCCGGCGACACCCTCGCCGATCTCGACGGCCTTCACCGCGTTGATCGACATGATCGCCTGCGCCAGCCGGCCGTCCAGCTTGCGGTCCCAGTGCACGTGGCTGCCGAGGCCGAACGGCACACCGGAGGCGCGCACCTCGAAGACGCCGCCCACGGTGTCGAGCGCCTCCTTGGTCCTGTCGACCTCGTCGATCATCGCCTGCTCGACCGACCGGTCCGCGACCCGCATCGGCGAGGCGTCCACCGCCTCCCAGTCGATGCGCTCGGGCACCTTCGCGTGCACCGGACCGACGGACAGCGTGTGCGAGTGCACCTCGATGCCGATCGCGCCGATCAGCGCCCGCGCGATCGCGCCGACGGCCACGCGCGCAGTGGTCTCGCGCGCGCTCGACCGCTCGAGGATCGGACGGACGTCGTCGAAGCCGTACTTCTGCGTGCCGGCCAGGTCCGCGTGGCCCGGGCGGAGCAGCGTGACGCGCTCCACCTCCTCCTCCACGGGGTCGGTGGCCATGCGGACGCGCCAGCCCTGGTTCTCGAAGTCCTTGTTGATGACCGTCATCGCGATCGGGGAGCCCATGGTCTTGCCGTGGCGGACTCCGGACATGATCTCCGCGTGGTCCGTCTCGATCTGCTGACGCCGGCCGCGACCGTAGCCGCCCTGCCGCCGCCGCAGGTCGGCCGCGATGATCGCCTCGCTCAGCGCGAGGCCCGCCGGGACGCCCTCCACGATCATCGCGAGTCCCCGGCCGTGGGATTCGCCTGCGGTCAGCCAGCGGAACTCGGTCATGATCGGTGCTCCTGGATCGTGCGCTCAGCGGCGCGGATGACAGCGGATGTCTCGGCCTCGTCCGCGCCGATGAGCGCGCCGGCCTCGGGGTCGACCGGCGCCCCGGGCGCCGCCTCGCGAGTGTCCCATTCCCCCAGCAGCGCGGACGCCGCCGTCGCCGCCACGCTCCAGTCCGACCACGAGGCGACCTCGCGAGTGGCCCGGGTGGTGAGCAGGCAGGGGATCGTCACGACGCCGTCCGCGGAACGGTACTCGGTGTGCACGTCCACCTGCACGGCGGCGAAGGAGACGTAGGGCACTTCATACATCAGCCGCTCCACCATGCGCACGGCCGCGCGCCGGGCGACCTCCTGCGCGGTGCCCACCTCCACGCGCTGCCCCTGCAGCACGCGCACGTCCGGCTCCGCGAGGAGCGACACGCGCGCCCGATCCCGGTCGGCGGCGACCAGCGCCGCCGTGTGCATCGCGCGCCAATCGGCGGGGGCGACGCCGCGCGGCGGTCGGCTGTTCCGCCACGCCTCGAAGGTCTGATCGAGGAGCTCGGCGAGCGCGCCCATGTCGCCCGCGGCGATGACGCGGCGCCAGTGACGCGCGGCGAAACGCGCCTGGAACACCATGAACCCCACGATCACGAAGATCAGCAGGCAGATGACAATCGCGAGCCCGAGGCCCATCCGTGCTCCCTCCGCCCGCGCGGGCTGACTCCTCGCGGGCGCCGTCTCAGTGTCCGGTGCCCCGTCCCGCACGTCGAGGGGGCACGGTCGTGCTAGCGGCGCTCCGCCAGCGCCTGCCGCGCCGCCGCGACCATCACGTCGATCGGCGGCTCCTGTCCCAGCCACAGCCGGAACGCCTCCGCCCCCTGGTGGATGAGCATCATCAGCCCGCCCACCGTCGTCGCCCCGGCCGCCGCAGCCGCCCGCAGGAACGGCGTGTCCTCTGGCACGTAGACGAGGTCGAAGGCGACCTGTCCCGCCGCGAACAGGTCCGCGGGGACGGGCGTCGCATCCTCGGCGGGGCCGTGGAGCATGCCCATCGAGGTGGACTGGATGACGATGTGCGCCTCGCTCACCGCGCGGCGGAAGGTCGCGTCCTCGGTGTCCAGCGGCGCGTAGCGCATGTCGAGGTCGGGACCGCCGACGGGGGCCAGCGCGTGCGCGTTCGCCTCCGTCCGGTTCGCGATGGTGATCCGCCGCGCCCCGGCCGTGCGCATGGCCACGACCACGGCGCGCGCCGCGCCGCCGGCACCCAGCAGCACCACGTCGCGCCCCTTCGCGTCCACACCCGCCTCGCGCAGGGCGCCGGTGATGCCGGCGACGTCCGTGTTCGTCGCGTGGAGGATGCCCCCGCGGTTGACGATCGTGTTCAGCGCGCCGACGCGCTCGACCATCGCGTCCGGGCGGTCGACCAGGCGCATCGCCGCGACCTTGTGCGGCACGGTCACGTTCGCGCCGATGAGGTCGCCCGAGCGCAGGCGCTCGACGGCCGCGGGGAGCTCCTCGGGCGGCGTGTCCCAGGCCTCGTACCGCGCGTCGATGCCGAGCGCGTCCAGCGCCGCCTGCTGGAAGCGCGGCGAGATGGAGTGGGCCACCGGGTGGCCCAGGAGGCAGAGGGTGCGAGTCATCAGTTGCCCTTCGCGCAGGACGATGCGTTGAACTTCGCCACGTTCGCGTTGTGCGCCTCGAGCGTGCCGGAGAACAGGTGCGTGCCGTCGCAGGCCGGAGCCGCGACGAAGTAGAGGTAGTCCACCCCGGCCGGGTTCACCACGGCCCGGATCGAATCGATGCCGGGGTTGGCGATCGGGCCCGGGGGCAGGCCGCGGTTGAGGTAGGTGTTGTACGGGGAGTCGAGGTCGAGGTCGGCCTCGGTCAGCCCCTTCTTCCAGTACCCGTGCTTCTCCACGCTGCCCGGCACGCGGGAGGCGGCGAACTGCACCGTGGGGTCGGCCTGCAGCGGGATGTCCTGCACCAGCCGGTTGATGAACACCGCCGCGATCAGCGGGCGCTCCTGCGCGTTCGCCGCCTCCCGCTCCACGATCGACGCGAGCGTGATCACCTGGTGCAGCGTCATCCCGCGCTTCTGCCCGGCCGCGACGATGTCCGGGGTCACCTGCTTCCCGAACGCCTCCAGCATGGCGTCGAGGAGCGACTTGGCGGTCGTCTTCTCGTCGAACGCGTACGTCGCGGGGAGCACGTAGCCGAGCAGGCTCATGCCCTCCGGCCGCGTCTCCAGGAACGACTCGGTGCGGGGGGCGGCGAGCGCGGCGTCCCAGTCCGCCACGGTCACGATCCCCTCGCGCTCCAGCGCCTCGCCGATCTCCTCGTTGCGCAGGCCCTCGCGGAGCGTCACGACCTCCGGCCGGTTCGGGCCGCCGGCCAGGATGCGCACGATCTCCGCGGG
>JBFWQJ010000129.1:0-8316 GCA_050249515.1 Dehalococcoidia bacterium
ATGGCGACCATCGCGTAGTTCGAGATCAGCGTGGAGCCGTTCGGGTTCTCCATGTTCGCCTGCCAGTTGCCCGCGCCCCGCGGGCCCCCGGTGCCGATCGGGATGCGCTGGCTCGCCGCCTTCGAGCCGTACGACAGCACCGCGACGTTCACGCGGCCGGCGGCGATGTCACGCATCGCGCGCGCGATCTGGAACTCGTACGAGGAGCCGGCGACGGAGGTGGTGTCGATGATGCGGGGGTGGAGGCCCAGGTACGGCGCGAGCCCCAGCCCGCCGCCGCCTTCGCCGTCGTTGGCGTCGTAGATGCCGTCCACGTCGCTCCACTTGAGGCCGGCGTCCTCCAGCGCGCGGTGGATGGAGAGCGCCTTGATCTCCATGGCGGAGACATCCGGGTCGACCCGCTTCGGCCACTCGTAGAGGCCGACGACCGCCGCGTTTCGAGCCTGGTTCATCCGTGTCTCCTCACGCCTCGCGCGCTGGCATCCCGTCGACGCCGCGCGCCCCGTTCTATGCCGGGGCGTCGAGGGGCGTCAACCACGGCAGTAATCGCGGCACGCCGGGCCGTCCGGCGCGACGTCGCCGGTTGCCGTGCGCCGGGGCACGGCGTAGCGTCGCCGCCATGCGCGTGGCCCTGATCTCGGACACCCACCTGCCCTCGCTCATCCGCACCCCGGACGAGCTGGGGCCGCAGCTGGCCGCGTTCCTCGCGGGGGCCGACCTGATCCTGCACGGCGGCGACGTGGTCCGCCCGTTCGTCCTCGACTGGTGCGAGCAGTTCGCCCCGGTGGTCGTGGCGCGCGGCAACAACGACGACTTCGACGACCCGCGGATGGCGAAGCGGCAGATCCTCGACCTGGAGGGGTGGCGCATCGGCATGGTGCACGAGTTGCGCCCGGAGGACCGGCCGGTGCCGGTGCTGCTGGACCGCGCGCTGGGCGGGGAGCGCGTGGACGTGCTCATCGGCGGCGACACGCACGTCGAGCGCCTCGAGTACCGGGACGGGGTGGTGGTGATCAACTCCGGCAGCCCGACGCTGCCGCACCACAAGGAGTTCCGCCTGGGCACCGCGGCGATGCTGGAGCTGACGCCGAACCGCCTGCACGCGGAGATCGTGGCCCTCGGCCACTCCGAGGGCGCCCCGAACCCCGCCGTCCCGCGCCACCTCGAGCTGCACGAGCGGCGCGTGATCGCCCACTCCCTGAACGGGCAGGTGCTCCCGCTCCCCGAGCCGCTCCCGGAGGCCTAGCGCCCAGTCGCGTGCCATCTCCACCTCGACGGTCGGCGTACGCTGGATCGCATGGCGGGGGAGCACGACGGCCTTGAGGCGGGTGCGTACCCGGGTGCGTTCCACCCGGCGGTGCGCACGTGGTTCGAGCGGCGCTTCGGGGTACCGACGGACGCGCAGGCGGCGGGCTGGCCGCACATCGCGGCGCACGAGGACACGCTGCTCGCGGCGCCTACCGGCTCCGGCAAGACGCTCGCCGCGTTCCTCGTCGGCATCGACACGCTCATCCGCGAGGCCGACGCGGGGCTGGGCCACCCCGGCACCTCGATCGTCTACGTCTCGCCGCTGAAGGCGCTCTCGAACGACATCCAGCGCAACCTGCAGACACCCCTCGAGGAGATCCGCGCGATCGGCGAGGAACTGGGGTACGTGCTGCCGCCGATCACGGTGGGGCTGCGCACGGGAGACACGCCGCAGCAGGAGCGTCAGGCGCTGGTGCGGCGCCCGCCGCACATCCTGGTCACCACGCCGGAGTCGCTGTACCTGATGGTCACCGCGGAGCGCGCGCGGGCGACGCTGACCGGCGTCCGCACCGTGATCGTGGACGAGATCCACGCGCTCGCCCGCGACCGGCGCGGCTCCCACCTCGCGCTCACGCTCGCGCGCCTCGACCACGTCGTCAGCGGCGCGGGGATGCCGCGCCCCGCGCGCGTCGGCCTGTCGGCCACACAGCGACCGATGTCGGAGATCGCGCGCTTCCTCGTGGGGAGTGCGGACGGCGCGGAGCGGCCGTGCCGCGTGGTCGACCTCGGCCACCAGCGCGACCTGGAGCTGCACGTCGAGGTGCCGCCGAGCGATCTGGAGGCGGTGCCGCCGAAGGAACAGTGGGCAGACATCTACGCGCGCCTCGCGGACCTCGTGACGGAGCACCGCACGACGCTGATCTTCGTCAACACGCGCACCCACTCCGAGAAGATCGCGCACGAGCTGGCCGAGCGGCTGGGCGAGGACGCCGTGAGCGCGCACCACGGCTCGCTCTCGCGCGAGCGCCGCCAGCGCGTGGAGGAGCGCCTAAAGTCGGGCGAACTGCGCGCCCTCGTCGCCACCGCGTCGCTGGAACTCGGCATCGACGTCGGCACGATCGACCTCGTGTGCCAGGTGGGCTCGCCGCGGAGCATCGCCACGTTCCTCCAGCGCATCGGTCGGTCCGGGCACGCGCTGGGGCTGCGGCCGCACGGCCGCCTGTTCCCGACGACGCGCGACGAACTGATCGAGTGCGCCGCGCTGGTGCGCGCCGTGCGCGGCGGGCGCCTCGACCGCGTCGTCCAGCCGGTCGCCCCGCTGGACGTGCTGGCCCAGCAGATCGTCGCCGAGGTGGCGTGCGAGGACTGGCACGAGGACGCGCTGTACGACCTCGTCCGCTCCGCCGCGCCGTTCGCCGCGCTGTCGCGCGAGACGTTCGACGAGGTGGTGGAGATGCAGGCGACGGGCGTCGGGGACGGCGCCGGGCGCTCGCCCGCGCTGCTGCATCGCGACCGCGTGCACGGCGTGCTGCGTCCGCGCCGCGCCGCACGGCTCACCGCGATCACCAACGGCGGCACGATCCCGGAACTGGGCGACTACCGCGTGGTCACGGAGCCCGAGGGCATCTTCGTCGGCACGCTGAACGAGGACTTCGCGATGGAGTCGCGTGGCGGCGACATCTTCACGCTCGGCACCACCTCGTGGCGTATCGCGCGCGTGGAGCCGTCCACGGTGCGCGTCACGGACGCGCACGGCGCGCCGCCGACGATCCCGTTCTGGCTGGGCGAGGCGCCCGGCCGCACCATCGAGCTCTCGGAGGAGGTGGGCGCGCTGCGCCGGGACATCGCGGCGGGCCTCGGCGATCGGCCGGGGCTGGACGCGCGGTTGATGGCGGAGTGCGCGCTGCCGCTGTCCGCGGCGCAGCAGATGGTCGACTACATCCGCGCCACGCGGGACGGGCTGGGCGTGGTGCCCAGCGACACGGACGTCGTCTTCGAACGGTTCTTCGACGACTCCGGCGGCATGCAGCTCGTCGTGCACGCGCCGTTCGGGATGCGCGTGAACCGCGCGTGGGGGCTGGCGCTGCGCAAGCGCTTCTGCGTCGCGTTCGACTTCGAGCTGCAGGCAGCGGCGAACGACGACGCGATCCTGCTCTCCACCGGCATGGCGCACGCATGGCCCCTTGAGGAGGCGTTCGACTGGGTGACGCCGGCCAACGCCGAGGAGTCCGTGCGGCAGTCCGTGTTCTACGTGCCGCTGTTCCCCACGCGCTGGCGCTGGAACATCACGCGCGCGCTCGCGCTGTCCAGGCAGCGCGGCGGGAAGAAGGTGCCGCCGTTCATCCAGCGCATGCGCGCGGACGACCTGATGGCGGCGGTGTTCCCCGAGCAGATCGGTTGCCAGGAGAATCTGGACGGCCCGCTCACGCTGCCCGACCACCCGCTGATGCGCCAGACGATGCAGGACTGCCTGCGCGAGGCGATGGACGTGGACGGCCTGGTGGACGTCCTCGGCCGCGTCGCCGCCGGGCGCATCCGCTACCACGCGCGCGACACCGTGGAGCCGAGCCCGATGGCGCACGAGATCGTGTCCGGCAAGCCGTACACCTACCTCGACGACGCGCCGATCGAGGAGCGCCGCACGCGCGCCGTGACGCTGCGCCGCACGCTGCCCGTGGAGGCGCGTGACCTCGCGGCGCTCGACCCGGAGGCGATCGCCCGCGTCGCGGACGAGGCGTGGCCGGAGGCGCGCAACGCGGAGGAGGTGCACGACGCGCTCCTCGGCGTTGTCGCGATCGCGGAGCCGTTCGTGCGTGACTGGCGCGACCACCTGCACGCGCTGGCCGCGGAGGACCGCGCGGCGTCCTTCGTGCTGGACGGGACGCGGTACTGGTTCCCCGTGGAGCACCTGGAGGCGGTGCGGCTGCTCTACACGGACGCCGGTGCGGACGCGCGCGTCCCAGCCTCCGCCCTGCTGCCCGTGGAGCACCGCGAGGCCGCGCGCGTGCTGATGCTGCGCGGGCACGCGGAGTGCCTCGGCGTCACGAGCGCGGCCGACCTCGCCGCGCGCACCGGGCTCTCCGTCACGGACGTGGAGCACGGGCTGGCGATGGCGGAGACGCAGGGCTTCGTGCTGCGCGGCCGCTACACGCCGGGCGTCCAGGTGGAGGAGTGGTGCGACCGACGCCTCCTCGCGCGCATCCATCGCTACACGCTGGACCGGCTGCGCCGCGAGATCGACCCGGTGTCGCGGCAGGACTACATGCGCTTCCTGCTGCGCTGGCAGCGCCTCTCGCCGAAGCATCGGGCAGAGGGGCGCGGCGGGCTGCGCGAGGTGCTGGCGCGCCTCGAGGGATTCGAGGCGCCCGCTTCGGCGTGGGAGTCGGACCTGCTCCGCGCGCGCATGCACGAGTACCAGCCGTCCTGGCTGGACGAGCTGTGCCTGGCGGGCGAGGCGGCGTGGGCGCGCCTGACGCCTCGACGCGCGCCGGCCGAGGAGGGACGAGCCGGCATCACCGCCGGCACCGCCGCCACGCGCGCGACCCCGGTGACGGTCGCGTTGCGCGCCGACCTGCCGCCGCTGCTCGCGGCCACGCGCGCGTACCTCCCGGTGCCGGGCACGCCGGACACCGGCGCCGCCGCGGAGATCCTCGCGCTGCTCGAGGCGCGCGGCGCGCTGTTCTTCGACGAGATCGTGAGCGGCACGCGCCGGCTGGCGACGGACGTGGAGCAGGGGCTACGCGAACTGATCGGCGGCGGCTGGGTCGCCTCGGACGGCTTCCAGGGGCTGCGTGAGATCGCCGGCGGCCCGCGTCGAGGCCGTCCGGGCCCTCGGCGCGCCGGGCGCTACGCCCGCGGCGGGTTCTTCGCCGGCGGCGCGTTCGGCGCGGGCGGACCGCCCGGCCGCTGGTCGGTGCTGCGTGCGCCGGTGATCGAGATGGGGACGGAGGAGGACCTGGCGGAGTCCGTCGCCGGCATCCTCCTGCGGCGCTACGGCGTGCTCTTCCGCGACCTGGTCGCGCGCGAGAGCGTGGCGATCCCGTGGCGCGCGGTCGCGCAGGCGCTCCGCCGCTTCGAGGCGCGCGGCATCGTGCGCGGCGGGCGCTTCGTGCAGGGCGTCGCGGGAGAGCAGTACGCGCTGCCGGAGGCGGTGACCGCGCTCCGCGAGACGCGCCGCGACCCCCTCGATGGCGAACGGGTGGTGGTGAGCGCGGTCGACCCGGTGAACCTCACCGGCGCGTTCCTCCCGGGCGCACGCATCCCGGCGCAGCGCGGCCGCACCATCGAGTTCGTGGACGGGCTCCCCGCCGAGGTCTTCCCCGCCGCCCGCCGCGAGCGCACGCCCGCCTCGACCTAGCGCCGCCGAGGCGCCCGCCGCGGACGGGGAGCGGCGTCGTGCTCCTCGATGGGTTCGAGGTTCAACCGCGAGGCGCCCATCCCCTGCCCCTTCCCTGCGCGGGAAGGGGTTCAGCATCAGAAGAAGTTGTGAGGGGCTGCGCCCCTCACACTCCGGCGGAATGTTGCAGTTCGCGGCGCGTCTTCGGGCCCGGCACCGACGGACTTCCCGTCGCGGCCGCCCGCCGTACCCGCGCGGGAGCGTGCCGCTCCGCCCCCGACGCGGGGCGCTCGTGCTTCCTCGCCGGGTCGATGCGGCAACGTGCGGGGCGGCCCCCCCTGCCTCCGCCATGCGCGGGCGGGGATGAGGTTCAAAGGGCTTCGCCCCGTTGAGGATCCCGATCCGGACAAGGGCCGCAGACTGGCAGACTCCGCAGGGGTGTGGCGGCGCAGCCCCCACGTGTCGCTCAGGACCCCTCCCGCGCCGGGAGGGGCAGGGGTGGGTCGCCCCACGAGGCCGCGTTGGCCCGTCGAGGGGCGACGCCTCCGCTCCGACGCTCGCGCAGCGACGCCCCGCTAGTCCTCGTCGTCCTCGTCGTCCTCGTCGTCGTCCATCGAGCCGTCGTCGAGGACGAGGCCGATCTCGTTGCCGGCGGGGTCACGGAAGACGGCGTAGGTCACCATGTCCGGGATGACGGTGATGTCCTTGATCACCGTGCCGCCGGCGCGCTTCACCTTCTCCAGGTAGTACGTGATGTCGTCCACCGCGATGTAGACGAGGACCTTCGCGCGCTCCGGGTCCTGGTCCACCGCGCCGCCGATGCCCTGGTCGTCCTCGTCCGGCGTGACCATGCCGTAGTCCATGTCCGGGCTCGGCGAGGCGACGTCCCACTTGAACGTGTCGCGGTAGAACGCCTGCAGCGCGTGCTTGTCATCGTTCGGTCCGCCGAGGATTTCGAAATGGACGACCGGGTTCATGCGAGCCTCCCTGGGCTGCGGTTGCGTGACGGTGCGCGCGGCGCGCGCATGCCCGCCAGTGTAGCGGCGCGGCCCCGCACACCTCAGCCGCCGATGGCACTCCGGAGGCCGTTCACCGTGAAGAGCACGCCCAGCACCAGCAGGAACACGGCGCACGCCCCCAGCAGCCCGCGGTATGCGCGGTCGCCGAGCCACCGCGACCCCGACCCGACCAGGGCGGCGACGAAGGTCAGCCAGAGCAGGTCGCTCAGGATGTGCCCCAGGAACACGGCCGCGGGCCCGCTCCAGCCGAGGTGCAGCGAGTCCACGGTGAGCTTCGTGCCGACCGTCGCCCACCACACCAGCCAGTACGGGTTCACCACGCTCACCGCGATGCCGAGGGGCGCCACCGTCCGGAACGCCTCGAACGAGGCGCCGCGCGTCGCCGCGCGTCCCACCCCGCCGGCGGCGGACGCGGCACGCTCCGCGAGCGAGGCGGTGGGCACGGCGCGCGCGGTCCCCCACGCCATCCACACCAGCACGAGGCCCCCGACGACCGAGATCGCCGTGGTGAGTGGGCTGTCCGGCCCCACGTACGCCGAGAGGCCGAGCGCGAGCAGCACGATGGTGACGCCCTCCGCCACGGCGTGGCCCGCGGTGGCGAACGGCCCCGCCCACCAGCCGCGCCGCGCGCCCTCGCGCATGGCGAGCACGGTGAGCGGCCCCGGGCTCAGCGCGCCGCTCAGCCCGACGAAGAACGCGACCGCGGCGACGGAGAGCAGCTCGACCATGCCGCGAGGATAGCGGCGGTGCTGCCGGAGCGGACACGCGCCCGGCGGCCCCGGGGTGCGCTATCTTCGGCGCCGGCCCGCGCACCCGGCGCCGGCGCCCGCAGCGCACAGGAGCACCCGTATGGACCTTCAACTCACCGGCAAGCGCGCCATCGTGACCGGCGGCAGCCGCGGCATCGGCAAGGCGTGCGCGCGGGAGCTCGCGCGCGAGGGCTGCGACGTCGTCCTGTTCGCGCGCAGCATGGAGACGCTGGGCGCGACGGCTGCGGAGCTCGCCGCGGAGACGGGGCGGACGATCACCCCGATCGTCTGCGACACCAGCAGCGACGAGTCCGTGAAGGGCGCGATCCGCGACGCGGTCGCCGCGCTCGGCGGCGGCGTCGACATCCTCGTGAACTGCGCGGCCACCGCGAGCGGGCAGGCCGCGCCTCCGACGCTCGCCGAGATCGACGACGACAAGTTCTGGGCGGACATGAACGTGAAGGTGATGGGCTACCTGCGCACCGCGCGCGAGCTCGCGCCGACGATGATCGCGCAGGGCTGGGGCCGCATCATCAACGTCAGCGGCCTCGGCGCGCGGCAGGCCGGCTCGATCCTCACGAGCATGCGCAACGTGTCCGTGGCGGCGCTCACGAAGAACCTGGCGGACCAGCTCGGTCCGCACGGCATCAACGTCACCGTCGTCCACCCCGGCCTGACGCGCACCGAGGCGACCCCCGGTGTCATCAAGTGGCGCTCGGAGACGACCGGTCGGCCCGAGGCGGAGATCGAGAAGCAGATGGCGGAGGCGAACGTCGTCCGTCGCTTCATCGACGCCGAGGACATCGCGGCGGTCGTGACGTTCCTCGCCTCGCCGCGCTCGGTCGCGATCACCGGCGATGCTGTGGCGGCGGGCGGCGGCGCCCCGCGCGCGATCTACTACTAGCGGCGTCGAGGCGCTCGTCCTCCGGCCCCCTCTCCTGCGAAGCGGGAGAGGGGTGGGGTG
>JBFWQJ010000130.1:0-8194 GCA_050249515.1 Dehalococcoidia bacterium
CGACCACCTCGTCGCCGGCGGGGTCCTCGGCGATGCGGGCGGCCATGTCGTCGCCGTACACCTGCGACCAGAGGTAGCCGTAGTACCCCGCGTCGTAGCCGAAGAGGTGGCCGAAGCCGGCCTGGAAGTGCGTGTCCGCAGTGAACGGGAAGCCCGTGATCCCGTGCAGCGTCTCCGCGATCGCGTCCGTGTCCTTGCGCCGCCCCTCCTCGTGGTACGCGAGGTCGAGGCGCGCGAAGTAGAGCTGCCGCAGGTAGTGGAGCCCGCTGGCCACGTTCTTCGCCGCGATCATGCGGTGCAGCAGGTCCGCGGGCAGGGGCTCCCCGCTGGCGACGTGCCGGGTGAACCCGGCAAGCACGCCGGCGTCCCACGCCCAGTGCTCCAGCATCTGCGAGGGCGCCTCCACGAAGTCGCGCTGGACGCTCGTCCCCGCGAAGCGCGCATATGGGGACCGCGTGAGCACCTGGTGCAGGATGTGCCCGAACTCGTGGAACAGCGTGTTCACCTCCGAGTGCCGGAGCAGGCTCGGCGAGTCGGACGTGGGCTTCGTGAAGTTCGCGACCATCGCGGAGACACCGGTCTCGTACGCGCCGTCCGCACCCAGGCGCCCCGGGCGCAGGGTGAACGCCGCCGCGTGGCCGTACTTGTCCGGTCGCGGGTGCAGGTCGATGTAGAACGCGCCCAGGTGCATGCCGCTGCCCGCGTCCGCCACGTTGAACAGGCGGACGTCCGGGTGCCACGCGCGCGCGTCCGCGACCTCCTTGAACCGCACGCCCACCAGCCGCTGGTACAGCCCGAACATGCCGTCCAGAGTGGCGTCCAGCGGGAAGTACTCGGCGACCGCGAACTGGTCCACGGCGTACTGCTCCCGCATCACGCGCTGCTGGTAGAAGCGCCAGTCCCAGATCTCCAGCCGCGCGTCCGCGTCACCGGTGTGCGCCCGCTTCGACGCCGTCAGTTCCTCGATGTCCCGGTCGGCCTTCTCGCGGACGCGCTGCTCGAGGTCTTCGAGGAACGCGAGCGCGCGCTCGGGCGTCTCCGCCATCCGCGTCTCGATCGCGTAGTGCGCCCACGACTCGTAGCCCAGCGTCTGCGCGATGTCGTGCCGCAGCGCCAGCGCCTCCTCGAGGATCGGCAGGTTCTCCGCCGCCGCCTTGTTCGCGTTGAGGACGAACAGGTCGCGGCGTAGGTCCTCGCGCTCGGCGGCGTCCATGAACGGGTAGAACTCCGGATACTCCAGCGACACGCGGTAGTGCGTGCCCCCGGCGACCTCGCGGCGCTGCAGGCGCTGGATGTACGCCGGCGGCAGCCCCGCCAGCTCCTCGCGCGAGAGCCAGAGCGCGTCCTCCGACTCGTCGATGTGACGGCGGAACTCGACGCCGAGCGCGATCAGCCGCTCCTTCATCGCCTGCACGCGGGCGCGCTCGTCCTCGCCCAGCAGGAAGCCGTTGCGCCGGAAGTCGCGAAGGACGTGCGCGAGGTAGCGCGCCTGCAGCGGGCCCAGCGCGGCGGCCTCGTCCGTCTGCGAGTAGTCGCGCACGGCGGCGAAGAGGTCGGCGCGGAACCCGATCGAGGACGCGTACGTGTCCAGCCGCTGCTCGACGGCGCGCGCCTCCTCACGGAGCGCGTCGTCCGGGGCGACGTTGGCGAGGAAGCCGTGCTGCCCGCCGGCGAGCGCCAGCGTCGCGCGCACCTCGTCCAGCGGGAGCACCGTGTTGGCGAACGTCCGCGCGCCCGCCGAAACGCCGACGATGCCGTCGAGGATGCCCTCGACACGCTCGATCGCCGCCTCGCCCCCGGCGCGGACGCTGTCGGGCGTGGCGGTGGTGTAGTCGAAGAAGGGCGGAGTCGCGTCGGAGCCGGCGCCAGGGATGATCATGGTCTGATCATCCCCGATCCGAGCCTCGCGCGGCTATCCGGGGGTTAGGCCGGGGAGATCAACTTCCAGATCGATTCCTTGAGCACGTCGCGGGCGCGCTGCGGCTGCACCGGACGGGCGTTCGGCTTGATGATCTCGTTGAACGCCTTGACCTGCTCCGCCGAGACGGTGGTCGGCGTCTGCATCAGCTGCCAGCGCACGCCCTCCGTACACGGCGGCGTCGTCAGCGACCCGGAGTACCGGTACATCGAGCGGTCCTTCGGCAGCACGGAGGCGCAGTCGAAGGTGGCGACGGCGTGCTTCTCCTCGGTCGACTTCGGGAGCGCGCCCCAGAGCGCGGCCAGCGCCTGGTTCGGCGCGCCGGCGTCGTGCAGCACGCCGACGACGGCCAACTCGCCCTGCGCGCTCTTGTGCACGAAGTGCGTCTCCATCGCGTAGCGCTTGCCGTTCACGGTGTGCTCGGAGGGTGCGTGGAAGTGGAACTGCACGAGGTTGAACGCCATCCCGTCCACCTCGATCCCGCCGCCGGCGGCGACGTCGGCCTGGATGGTGTGGCCGTTGTTCACCACGTTGAGCGCGGAGGGCGCCCACTTGATGTTCGTGCGCCCGCCCGCGCCCGGCTGGGTGGCCTTGATGTCGATGGGCGACTGGTTGGAGCCGGCGGAACAGACCGCGTTCTCGGGGGCGAGCTGCGCCCACTGCTCCGGGCCCGTCTCGCCCTCGTACGCCCAGTGCTTCGTGTCATGCGCGCCGGCGTCGGCGGCGCCGTGACCGTCCGCCGCGGGCTTCGGGTCGCCGTGCGCGTCGGCCGCGTCACCGCCGCCCTTGATCGCGGCGATCTCCTTGCGCAGCGCGGCGATGTCCTCCTGCGAGGCGGCGTTGCCCGCGCCACAGGCGGTCAGCACCGCCATCGCGCCGCCGGCGAGCAGCCACGTCGAGGTGCGCCGCGCGAAGAGCCGGCGGGAGATGCGCGGCTCGCTCGCGCGGAAGGCCGCGACGAACGTCGGGTCCAGGTGGTCGGGGGCAAGCGGGTCAGCCATTGGTCGCTCCACGGGCCAGGCGCCCGGCCACGGGCCGGGATACTGCCCTGAGCATCGGCACCCGCCGCGCGGCTGCGCAGGGGCGGCCGCCTGAACTTCCGCTGCCCCCCGCGCCTCGTGCGGAGCGGGGGGCGAGCCGGTACCGTACGCGGGAGCCACGCGGGCCGGACGAGGAGTCCCCAATGCCGAGCGAGACGTTGCGGGTGGAGATCGCGGATGGTGTGGCGCTGCTCACGCTGAACCGCCCCGAGTCGATGAACGCCCTCAACCGCGAGCTGTTCGACGCCCTCGGCGAGGCGCTCCAGCAGGTGCGCGACGACGAGGCGATCCGGGTGGCGGTGATCACCGGCACGGGCCGCGCGTTCTGCGCGGGGGCGGACATGAAGGAGCGCGCGCGGACCGGTGCCGGCGCCGGGGGCCTGGGCGGCGGCGCGCCGAAGGAGATGTTCGTCACCGCCCCGCCACCGAACCCGTACACGTTCGACGCGGGGAAGCCGGTGATCGCGGCGGTCAACGGCTTCGCCCTCGGCGGCGGGATGGAGGTGGTCCTGGCGTGCGACCTGCGGATCGCCGCGGAGAGCGCGCGCTTCGGGCTGCCCGAGATCACCCGGGGCTTCTTCCCCGGCGGCGGCGGCCCCGTCCGCCTCCCGCGCGCGATCCCGCGCGCGGTGGCGATGGACATGCTGCTGACCGGCGAGCCGCTGGACGCGGAGGCGGCGCTCCGCTGGGGCCTCGTCTCGCGCGTCGTCCCGGACGAGGCGCTGCTGGACACGGCGATGACGATGGCGCGTCGGATCGCCTCGTTCGGCCCGCTGGCCGTGCGAGCGGCGCGCGAGCTGGCGCACACGCAGGAGGGCCTGCCGTTCGCGGAGGCGATGCGCCTCGCCACGTCGCTGCGCTGGATCATCGGTCAGACCGCCGACGCCGCCGAGGGGCCGGCCGCCTTCGCCGAGAAGCGCGAGCCGCACTACCGCGGCGAGTGACGCCGGGGCGCGAGTTACCGCTGGATGCGGACGCCGGCCTCCGTGTGCATGTCCACGGCCACGGTCGTCTCGCCGCGCAGCCAGTCGACCAGATCGCGCCCCGCGAGGTCGCGACGCCAGCCGCTGAGCAGCGGCAGGTCCGGCTCCTTCGTGCGGTCGCCCACCAGCCACCACGCGATGAGGTCGTCCATCTCCCGGCGCGTGGCGACGAACCGCGGCGCGATGTCCGCCTCGCGGCAGCGCGCCTGCACGATACCGCTGAGGATCGCCGGCCACGCCTGACCGAGGTTGGGGAGACGCGGAGGCGTCGGGTCGTCCTCGGGCGGGTCGTTCACCCCACGCTCGACGGCCTCGAGGATCACCTTGCCGTAGCGCTGGATCGTGCCCTCGCCCAGCCCGCGGACGGCACTCAGGTCCGCCACGTCGCGCGGGGGCCGGCGCGCCAGCTCCAGCAGTGAGCGGTCGTTCATGATCCACGAGGGCGGCCGGTTCGCGCGGAGCGCCTCCAGCTCGCGCCATGCGGCCACGGCGCGGAGCGCGCCCAGCGAGCGGCGCTTGAGGCCGTTCCAGCCTCGGACGCGCCGGTACATCTCCTCGGGCGGGGTCCGCTCGGCCCAGGCGTCCGCCAGCAGGTCGCACTCCTGCTGGACCCAGCCGTCCCGGCCGCGGGTGAGCAGTTGCTCCTTGAGCTGACGCCAGACCGCGGGCAGATAGCGCACGTCGTCCAGGGCGTAGCGGAGCTGATCCTCCGACAGCGGGCGGCGCGACCACTCCGTGTACTGCGCGCCCTTGTCCAGCCGCACGCCGGCCATGCGCTCCACCAGCGCGCCGTACCCGATCTGCTCGCCCATGCCGAGGAACGCCGCCGCGATCTGCGTGTCGAACACGCGCGTGGCGCGCACGCCGAACGCGGCGCCGATGAGCGCCAGGTCCGCCTGCGCGGAGTGGATGACCACCTCCACGTCGTCGCGTGCGACGAGGTCGATGACGGGCCGGGCGTCCACGCGGAGCGGGTCGATGGCGGCGACGGTGGGGGTCGCGTGGTCGCCCCAGCCCACCTGCACGAGCGAGAGCTCCGCGACGTAGCGGCCTTCGGTCATGAACTCGAGGTCGAGCGCGAACCAGCCGCCGCGAGCGATCTCGGCAGCGATCGCCGCGACCTCGGAGGCCTCCGTGACGGGTGCCGGGAGCTGTTGTTCGACTGTCACCGACGGGACAATAACACGCTCTCCGCTTGTGAACGCCTCCCGCCCGCCGATCGCCGCCCTCGGGCGGTTACTCGCCCCCGGGGGCTATGCTTGGGGGGACAGTCGGCCGAATGAGCGGAGCGAGCGCCGTGACGAATCCCCCACCCGACGAGGAGCGCACCGGGCCCCTGAAGCTCACGGTGGTCTCGGACTTCATCTGACCGTGGTGCTACATCGGTCTCGTGGAGATCGAACGGCTGTACCGCAACTGGGACATCGAGCTCGCCTGGGCTCCGTTCTTCCTCGACCCGTCCATCCCGCCGGAGGGCCGCCCGCGCGCGCCACAGGCGCCGGACGCCCCTGAGACGCCGGTGGAGGCCCGCGGCAAGCGCCTCGACCTGGACTTCCGCCGAGGTCGCACGTTCACGCCGCACACGATCCTGTCACTGCAGGCCGGCGAGTGGGCCGCCGCGCACGGGACGACGCAGCAGGTGATCGACTACCACCGCGCGCTGTTCAAGGCGTACTTCACGGACTTCGAGAACCTGATGGAGATCGACGTCCTCGTCCGCCACGCGGAGGCCGTGGGGCTGGACGCCGCCGCGCTGCGCGAGGCGCTGCTCACCGGCTCGATGCTGGACGAGACGAACGAGGCGATCGAGCACTCCTACGCCGTGGGCGTGCAGGCGATCCCGACGTTCATCCTCGACGACCGCTACGCCGTGGTCGGCGCGCAGGAGTACGACACGCTGGAGCGCGTGATGGAGCAGTTGAAGGCGAAGCGCCGCGAGACGCCGCTCCCCGACCCGCACGCGTAGCGAGCTCCCCGCGGTCGGCACCGTTGAGGTCGGCGCACCGACCTCGAGACGGGGCCGCGGCACTCGCTATGCAGCGGCAACGGCAGGCGCGCGGGCTTGTCGGCTCGCACTGTTCCACGGGCGCGACCTCCCGCCGTGCGGCGGCCCCGCCCTTCCCCTCGGGGCCGTGCGGCAGCGCGGCGCTCACTCCCTCAGGCCTGCGTCGGGGATGGGATGAGGCTGCGCCGCCCCGTCGCGACGCTCGACGGACCAGCCCGGCCCCGGCTCGCCGCGAAGCGCGCGAGTCCCGGGGGAGCGCGAGGGCGAAGCCCTCGCTATCTAACCCCCTTCCCTCGTAGGGAAGGGGGCAGGGGGATGGGCACTCGATGACGGTGGGCCGACCTCGAGACGAGGCCGCGGCACTCGCTACGCCCGGCGGGGCAGCTCCACGATCGCGGTGCCCAGCACCGGCTTCTCGCCGCGGTCGTTCTCCAGCGTCACGTCGAGGTGCACGGCGCCGCTGCCGGTGCCCTCGAAGTCGCCTTCGCCGTTCACGTCGGTGACCAGCGCGACGCAACGCAGCAGGTCGTCGTGCTGCACGGGGCGGCGGAACGAGACGTCCAGGCTCAGGACGCGGCCCAGCGGGCCCATCCAGTCCGTGACGAGGCGCGTGAGCATGGAGGCGGACATCGGCCCCGGGACGATCGGCTTCGGCAGGCCCGCGGCCTTCGCCTTCTCCGGGTCGGTGAAGCGCCCGCCCCCGTCCGGCAGGCCGGCCGCGGTGATGAAAGCGATCACGTGCTCGCGCGTGGGCTGCTGGGTCTCCTCGAACTCGTCGCCGACGGAGATGTCCTCGAAGTAGCGCTGTCCGGTCAGTACGTTCGTCACGGCTACTCAGCCTCCCGGTTCACCTCGCGGTGCGCGGTGGTCATCTCCACCGCGGCCACGTCCTCGCCGTGCTGGTTGGCGTAGCGCGTGCGGCGCACGACGAAGACCATGCGGCCGCTGCGGCCGGTCTTCTCGTACACCTCCTTCACCTGCGCGAAGCCCTCGATCGTGTCGCCGGGGCGCACCGGCAGGTAGTACTGGTGCAGCTGGCCCGCCATGATCGTCGTGTTGCCGAACTGCACCTTCGGGTCCGGCGGGCCGTCCATCCGCACCGCCTGCACGATGCCCGGCGGGGCGATGATCCCCCGGTGGGGGCCCGCCGCCGCGAACGTCTCGTCCGTGTAGAGCGGGTTCTTCTGGTCCAGCGCCTCGCAGTACTCCGCGATCAGCTCGCGCGTGACCTCGAACCTGCCGACGGGCACCTCGCGGCCGACGACGCTGCGGTCGTACTCCACGTCCGCGCCGCCGAGGTTGCCCTGCCCGCTGGTCCCGGGCACGAAGGCCGGCGCACCGGAGGGGCGCGGGCGCGCCTCCACGCCGTCCGCCGTGTCGTCCAGGTACATGGGCGCGAACGAGGCCTCCGGGTCGCGCAGCGCGGCGACCAGGTCGTCCATCGTGCGGATCGCGCGGTCAAAGCGCGTCAGGCAGCGGCCGAGCTGGCTCACGAAGTGCGAGTCCGAGGCGCCGACGACGCGCAGCCCGCGCCCCTCCGCCAGGTCGAACGCGCGGCCGTTCTCGTAGTCGTTGCTGCCGCCGTTGAGCGCCTCGATGACGTGGACGCCCTCCAGCGCCACGCTTCGCTCGTCCACGTGCTCCACGCAGCCGATGCGCGGACGCCCGGCGTGCGCACCCACGGCGACGCCGCCGGTCTCCCACGCGGCGCGGAACACGTCCTCGTACGGGAGCGAGACGGAGGTGAGGTCGAACTTCGACAGGAACTCCGGCGTGACGCCGAAGACCAGCACGTGCCCGATCGTCGTCTCCACCTCGACACCCCGTAGCACCACGGCGTCGTAGCGCGCCGCCAGCTCCGAGTAGTCGCGGTCGAGGTCGAACCGGCGGTGCTCCGTGACGACGAAGCCGTCGATCTTGAAGCCCAGCTTGCGGCGGGCGGCCACCCACTTCAGGTAGCCCTCCACCGTCCCGCCGGCGTCGTCCGATCCGTCGGCCGAGTGCACGTGGAGGTCGAGGTAGGTCGCTTCGGGCATGAGACAGCCTTCCCGCTAACCTCGGCGCGACAGGCGACCGAGGCGGCGTCGGGGTGGAGTCGCGATTGTCGCGCACGACCGCCCGGCGTCAATCCGCACGCTGATGGTGCCGCCCGGGCTACGGCCGCCCGATGAGCCCCGACCGCACGAGGTGCCGCTGCACCTTCCCGGACGCGGTGCGGGGCAGCGGCTCCCCGGCGACCTCGATCCGG
>JBFWQJ010000131.1:0-8193 GCA_050249515.1 Dehalococcoidia bacterium
CAACAAGGCGGACGGCGGGCGCATCGGCTCCTAGCGCGCCTCGGCGGGGCGAGGGCCTCGACAGCAGGACGGGCGCGCCGTGTGGCGCGCCCGTCTGCGTGTGTCCGGCGAGTCGAGTGGTGCCCCGGGCAGGATTCGAACCTGCGACGCCCGCCTTAGGACGGCGGCGCTCTATCCCCTGAGCTACCGAGGCCTCGCTACCCAGTATCCGTCGAGGCGGCCCGGCCGCGCTACTCGCGGGCGTGCGCGGCTATGGCCACGCGAGTTGAGCCATGAACTCGGCGACCCGCTGCTCAGCCTGCGCGCGCATGGCGGAGGGGAAACTCACGCGGTACTTCACCGCCCACTCGCCCTCCGGGAAGTAGTACGCGTGGGAGTCGACCGCGGTGACGCGGCCGGCGAACGGCTCGTCGAAGGCGAACTTCGCGACGAGGCCGGGGTGCTCCTTCCCGGCGGCGGTGATGCTGCCGGCGGTCGAGGGCGGGACCTGCGCGCTGAGCCCGTGCGCCCGGAGGATCGCGGCCTTCTCCAGCGCGAACTGGCGCTCCGCGGCCTCGAACCACGGGGCGCCGGCGGGGCCCTCGACCGCCGGCGCGCGGTAGACGTACACGGTGATCGCGATCTGCACGGCGCGGGTGTCGAGGTTGTAGCCGGCGATCGCCTGGCGCGAGTCGCCGCTGCCCGTGCGCTCCAGGTCGACGCGCGTGAAGCCGGCGACCTGGTCCGGGAACTGCCAGCGGTCGGCGTAGGTGTCGCCACCGGCGGCGGTCTCCACGGTGGGGCCCGCCGTCGTCGCGGGCGCGTTGGGCGTGCAGGCGAGGAGCGCCGAGGCGAGCGTGACCGTGGCCAGTGACAGGAGCGTGCGGCGGAGTCTCATGCGACCTCGATTCTCGCGCACACTAGTCGGCGTCGCGGGGTCGCGCTAGACGAGCGGGCCGCGCTCCTGCTCCCAGCGGGCGCGCGCGGCGGGCCACTCGTCCTCCAGGATCGTGAGGTACTGCGCGTCCACGTACCGGCCGCGGATGATGTCGTCGTGGCGCAGCACGCCCTCGCGGCGGAAGCCGGCACGCTCGTAGACGTGGATCGCGCGCGCGTTCCCCACCTGCGGGTCGATGGTGACGCGGTGGACGCGCTTCACCTCGAACAGGTGGCGGAGCAGCACCCGGATTGCCTCGATCCCCGCGCCGCGGCCACGCGCGGCCGGCTCGCCGATCAGGATGTCGATGCCGGCGCTCCACCACCACTCCGGGTCGGGGGTGTCGTGCCCGTACTGCACGAGTCCGGCGGGGACGCCCCCGACCTCGATCACGAAGCGCCAGCAGGGGTAGGGGTCGGGGTCGAGGTACTCGGCCCGGAGCTCCTCGATCGTCTCCTCCGGGTCGCCCCAGAACTCCACGACCTCCGGGTCGCGCAGCCAGCGGGCGAGCGCCGGCAGGTCGGCCTCCGTCAGCGGGCGCAGCGAGACCTCGTGCGGCCCGGGGATGGGGTCGTGCGAGCCGGGGTCGATGAGCGGGCGCTGCGGCATGCGCGCAGGGTACCGCGCGGAGCACAGCGGCCGGGGTACGCCTACTGGAGCGTGCGGATCGTCCGCGTCGCGTACAGCGCGAGGCCGAGCGCGACGAGCGAGGCGGCGACGGCCCCGAGCGCGATCTGCGGCCCGACGACCTCCGCCAGGACGGCGATGCCGAAGATGCCCAGCGACTCCACGCCGTCCTCCAGCAACTGGATGCTGCTGATGCGGCCACGGAACGTGTCGGAGACGGTGGATTGGATGAGGATGCTCACCAGCGACTGCCGGCCCGCCTGGCCCACGCCGAGGACGAGCACCGTCGCGGCGCTCACCCACAGCCAGTGCGAGGCGGCGAACCCCGCCAGCGCGATGCCGAAGATGATCAGACTCGCGATCAGCAACTGTCCCCGCGCCCGGTTCGGCAGCGAGGCGATGAGCAGCGAACCGACGAGCGCGCCGACGGCCGTGAAGGTCAGCAGCAGGCCCATCAGCACGGCCGTCTGGTCCGGGCTGCTGCTGAGCACCTCGTCCACGAAGCCGGGCAGCAGGCGCTGGTACGGCAGCGCGAGCATGGAGGTGAGCCCCTGCAGGCCCAGCAGGATGACCAGCAGCCGCTGCGTGCCGAGATAGCGGAACGCCTCCGCAATGTCGCTGAGCCCGGTGCGCCCGCGCATGCCGCCGCCGTGCGCGGCGCGAGGCGGCGCGGGCGCTTCGGGCGCGCCGCCGCGAGCGAGGGCGGCCCGGCTGGCCGCATTCGTCGCCGGCACCGGGAACATCGCGACGACGGCGAGGCCGTTGAGGACGCCCATCACGACGAAGACCCATGCCGCACCGACGAGCGCAATGATCCCGCCGGCGAGCGCGGGAGCGACGAGGCGCATGACGTTGAGGGCGAAGACGTTGAGCGCGAAGGCGTTCATCACCCTCGACGGCCCGACGATCTCGGGGATCATCGCCTGCCGGGCGGGGAGCGCGAACGAGTTGACCGCGCCCTGGATCACCGCCGAGATGACGAGGTGCTCGAAGCGCAGCATCCCGAGGAACAGCAGCACGGCGATGACCGCCGCCAGCGCCGCCTGGATCGCCTGCCCCACCTGCACCGTGACGCGCCGGCTCGCGCGGTCCGCCACCACGCCGCCGTACAGCGCGAGCACCACGCGCGGCAGCGAGTTGCCGAGCTCCACGAGCCCCAGCGCGACGAACGACCCCGTGAGCTGGTAGGCGAGGAAGCCGCGCGCGACCTGCTGCATCTGCAGCGCCGACCAGTTGCCGGTCATCGACAGCAGGTACCAGCGGAACGCCGGCACATCGATCAGCGAGTCGAAGGTGCGGAGGCGTCGCGCGCTGGGCGGGCCGGTGGGCTCGTCTGCGGGATCGGGCGCGGCGAGGTCGGTCGGGTCGTGGGTGGCCACGGTGCTCCTCCGGCGGCCCGACGGGGCGGCCCGCACACGATGCACGACGGCGGCGTTCTGCGCATCCTTGGACGGCGGGCGCCGAGGACGGCCGGGCGCTGGACGGGGCGGGTATATTCGGCGCGGAGCCCACCAGAGGAGCCCGGCCCTGCCCACGCTGCGTCGCCCGTTCTACGGCTGGTACATCGTGGGCGCCGCCGTGTTGATGCAGGCCATGCCGTCCGGCCTGGTGATGCAGGCCTTCGGCGCCTACGTGGTGCTGCTGGAGATCGAGTACGGCTGGAGCCGAGCCGCGCTCTCCGGCGCGTTCTCTGTCATGCGCATCGAAGAGGGCCTCCTCGGGCCGATCGAGGGCTGGCTGCTCGACCGCTTCGGCCCGCGCGCGATCATGCGTGTCGGCACAGTGATGTTCGCCGCGGGCATGTTCCTGCTCTCGCGGACGGACTCCCTCCTCGACTTCTACCTCGCGTTTCTCGTGATCGCGGTCGGCGTCTCGCTGGCCGGGTTCCTGGCGCTCACCACGGCGGTGGTGCAGTGGTTCGACCGCCGGCGGTCGCTGGCGATGGGCATCGCCATGCTCGGGGGCGCGTCAGGCGGGCTGATGCTGCCGGTGGTGGTGGGGGCGCTGGAGACGTACGGCTGGCGCACGGTCGCCGCCGCGTCGGGCGCGATCATCCTCGTCGTCGGGCTCCCGCTGGTGCAGGTGATTCGCAACCAGCCGGCGCGCTACGGCATGCACCCCGACGGCATCGCCCCTGAGGCGGCCGAGGCACAGGCCGCGCGCGAGGGACGCTCCGTGGCCGCGCGCATCGAGTTCACGGCACGGGCGGCGGTGCGGACGCGGGCGTTCTGGCTGATCTCGCTGGCGCATGCCGCGTCGGTGCTGGTCGTCTCGGTGGTGACGGTGCACCTGACGCCGCACGCGGTGGCGCTGGGATACACGCTGTCGGAGGCGGCGCTGGTGATCACGGTGCAGACGGTGGCGAACCTGGTAGCGCGTCCCGTGGGCGGGATGATCAGCGACCGGGTCGGTTCGCGGACGGTGATCTTCGCGGCGATGCTCATGCACGCGGTGGCGCTGGCGCTGCTCGCGCGGGCGGAGACGCCGTGGATGCTCTGGGGCTTCGCGCTGCTGAACGGGCTGGCGTGGGGCACGCGCGTGCCCGTGATCGTCTCCATGCGCGCGGAGTACTTCGGCGCCCGCTCGTTCGGCACGATCATGGGACTGTCGTCGATGGTGGTGACGGTGGCCGCGGTCGCCGCGCCGGTGCTCGCCGGCTGGTCGTTCGACGTCCTCGGCTCGTACACGCTGTCGTTCACGATCCTCGCGGTGCTCGCGGGGGTCGGGTCGCTGTTCGTGGTGTTCCTGCCGCCGCCGCGCCCCTCCGGGCCCGCTGCCGCGGGCGGCCGCGCCGCACCCGTCGCCGTCTAGCGCCTCAGCGCCGCGCCCGAGGTCGGCCTGCCGTCCGGTCGCGTGCTAGGCGCCGGCCTCCTGCTCGATCACGGTGTCGTACAGCGTGACCACGGGCGGGCCCTGCAGGATGCCCATCAGCGATCCCTGCGCGTGGCCCTTCCGGAACGCCTCGCTGTTCGTCCAGGCGACGAACGCCTCGCGGGAGGCCCAGGTGGAGTGCGAGATGTAGTCGCCGGGGTCGGCCGGGGTGCCGTGCCCGCCGTCGTTGCGGAGCAGGGCGAAGCGCAGGAAGCCCGGGACGCCCTCCAGGTAGGTCTCGCGCTCGCGCCAGATGCGCTCGAACTCCTCGGCGCGCTCGGGGACGACCTTGAAGCGGTTCATGGCGATGAACATGGGGCGGCTCCTCGTGTGGTGGGGGCGGAGACAGCGATGGCGGCCCGGAGGCCGCCATCGAGTGTGTCGGAGGTGGTGGAGACGAGGGGATTCGAACCCCTGACCTCTGCGATGCGAACGCAGCGCTCTCCCAGCTGAGCTACGCCCCCGCCGTCCAGCCAGTATAGGAACGCGCTCCCGTCAGCGGCAAACGGGCGCCTCGACGCGGCCCCGCTAGTCGAGCAGCCCCGGGATCGCGTCGATGACCATGCGCTTCGCCGCGAGGTCGACGGAGAGCACCACGTCGTTGATCGCGGGGATGAGGGCGTCCTTCTGGCCCGGGCGGGCGACCACGTAGACGTCGTTCGCTCCGGTGCCCAGCACCTCCGTCAGGCGGCCCACGACGGCGCCGTCGGTCGTCACGACTTCAAGGCCGACGAGGTCGTCGACGTAGTACTCGTCCTCGGGGAGGGCGGGGAGGTCGGCCTCGTCGATCTCGATGTAGGTGCCGCGGAGCCGGTCGGCGGCGGTGCGGTCGGGGTAGCCCTGGAAGCGGACGATGGGGTAGCCCTGCGGGGTGACGACCTCGAGGATCGTGGTGGCGCGGCCCAGCACGCGGACTTCGGAGCCGGCCCTCAGGCGCTCCGGGTTGGTGCTGAGGGGCGTGACCTTCACATGGCCCTTCAGTCCCCAGACGCCGTTGATGTAGCCCACGGCGATGCGGCCCGGCGCCGGTCCGTCCGGACGAGGCGGGGCGGCAGGCTGCGCGGCGCCCGGCGCGGAGCCGGTGCGGCGGTTGCGGGCCGGTGGGGTGGGAGCGGGCGCGTCTCCCGAGGCGGACGCGCCCTCGCCGGGCTGGGGAGCCTCGGCGTCGCTGCCTGGCACGGCTACTCGATGCTGAGGGTCGCGCGCACGCCGGCGCGGACCGCGGCGACGTGGAGCAGGGAGCGCAGCGCGTTGGCGCACCGGCCGTCGCGCCCGATCACGCGCCCCTTGTCCTCCTCGGCGACGTAGAGGTGCAGGACGACGCGGTCGCCGTCATGCTCTTCCTCCACCACGACCTCGTCGGGCTTCTCCGCCAGGGCGCGGGCGACGTACTCGATGAGCTTCTTCACCGGAGGCTACTCGGCGGCCGGGGCGTCGGCCTCGGCAGCGGGGGCCTCCGCGGCGGCGGCGGCAGCGGCAGCGGCCTCCTCGGCAGCCTTGGCGGCGGCCTCGGCCTCGGCCTTCGCAGCCTCACGCGCCTCGGCGGCGGCCTTCTCGGCAGCGGCGGCGGCCTCGCGCTCGGCCTTGCTCGGCTTGGTCGCGATCTTCTTCGGCGCCGCGGTGATCAAGCCGCGCGAGTGGAGGATGCGGTGCACGGTGTCCGAGGGCTGCGCCCCGACGCCGATCCAGTAGCGGATGCGCTCCTCGTTGACCACGATGTCGACCGGCTCGGTGCGCGGGTTGTAGTGCCCGACGATCTCGACGAAGTCGCCGTCCCGGCGCGCGTTCTTGTCCGCGACGACGAGGCGGTACGAGGGCTGGTGCTTCTGGCCGGTGCGGCGCAGGCGGATACGTAGCAAGGGGACCTCCGGGGAGCCGTATTCGGACCGCCACGCGCGGCCGGGCTGAAACCTCACGCCCTTCGGCGTTGTGCTGACTTCGTGGTCAATGATGGGTGGGTGGGCCGGCCTCGGCGGCGCGGGCCGTCCGCGCGGAGTCCGAGTCTGCCAGTCTACATCCCCAGCATACGCATGATTCCCCCGGCACCCTTGCCGGAGGTCATTGCCTGCATCAGTTTGCGGGCATCCTTGAACTGATTCAAGAGGCGGTTCACATCTGCCGGGGTCGTCCCGGAGCCCCGGGCGATGCGCCGGCGGCGGGATCCGTTCAGGATCTCGGGGTTCCGGCGCTCCTGGAGCGTCATGGAGCGGACGATCGCCTCGCTCTGGCGGAAGAATCCGTCGTTGAAATCGACCCCGCCCAGCTGCTTCTTGATGCCGGAGGCGCCCGGGAGCATGTCCAGCAGGCCCCCCAGCGGGCCCATGGACTTCACCTGCTCCATCTGGGCCAGGAAGTCCTCCAGGTCGAACTCGCCCCGGCGCATCCGCTTCGTCATGTCCTCGACGCTGCGGGTGCCCATCGAGGCCTTCGCCTTTTCGACGAGGCTGACGACGTCACCCATGCCGAGGACGCGGGAGGCGAAGCGGTCCGGGTGGAAGTCCTCCAGCGCTTCGAGGCGCTCCCCGGTGGTGATGAGCTTGATCGGCAGGCCGGTGACCTCGCGGACGGAAAGCACTGCGCCGCCGCGGCTGTCGGAGTCCACCTTCGTGACGACGATGCCGGTGCCCTCGATCGCCTCGTCGAACTCCTTGGCGATCGTCACGGCCTCCTGGCCGGACATCGCGTCGACGACGATCAGCACCTCCGTCGGGTCCACCTCGTCCGCGAGCGCGGCCAGGGCGTCCGCGGTGTCGTCGTCCAGCGCGACCGCGCCGACGGTGTCGACGATGACGGCGGTGGCGTTCTGGCGCTTCGCCTCCGCCAGCGCGCGCTTCGCGACCTCGACGGCGGGCGCCTCGCGCTCCTCCACGTAGCAGGGGACGCCGATGGACTTCGCGAGCACCTGGAGCTGCTCGGAGGCGGCGACGCGCTCGAAGTCGGTGGAGACGAGCAGCGGGCGGTGGTTCTGGTTCTTGAGCCGCAGTGCCAGCCGTCCGGCGAGCGTGGTCTTGCCCGAGCCCTTCGTGCCGACGACGAGGATCTTCAGCATGCCGCTGTCGGGCTTGAGCAGCGGGGCGTCCTCGCCGCCGAGCGTCTTCACGAGCTCCGCGTGGACGATGCCGATGACCTGCTGGCCGGGGGTGATCGAGTTCAGCACCTCCTGGCCGAGCGCCTGCTCCCGGACCCGCGCGATGAAGTCGCGGACGACCTTGAAGTTGACGTCCGCCTCCAGGAGCGCGATGCGCACCTCGCGGAGCGCCTCGTCCAGCTCCTTCTCGCCGATGCGGCCGCTGGAGCCGAGGCGCCGGAAGGTGTTCTGCAGTCGTTCGGAGAGTGCGTCGAGCATGCACCGAGTGTATCGAGCGCGAGGCCGGGAGGGGAGGGCGGATGCTGGCGGATCGGCCCCCGGACGTGGCGATGGCGTGGACGCAGGCTCGAGCTGCGCAACGTCCACGCCATTCGCGGCCGGGCGAGGTACCCCCGCCACCCGGTATTGAACATAACGTACGCAGGCGGCCTTGCAGATGCATCGGCCGGATGGCGCAGGCCCTTGAAAGATCCGGGAGGTTCCGGACGACGGCGCGTACGGAAACGCCCCCGGTGTCCCGGGGGCGCGCCCTGATGCTGCTCCGGAGGCCGTCGAGGCTACTCGAGGCCGCGCTCGGCCATCATCGCAACGACGTCCGTGAGGCGGCAGGAGTAGCCCCACTCGTTGTCGTACCAGGAGATGGTCTTGGCCATGCCACCCTCTAGGATGGCGGTGGAGGCGGCGTCGTGGA
>JBFWQJ010000132.1:0-8090 GCA_050249515.1 Dehalococcoidia bacterium
GCCCTGGATCGGCTCCAGCATCACGGCGGCGGTGCGCTCGTTCGTCGCGGCCTTGATCGCGTCCACGTCGTCGTAGTCCACGAAGACGAAGCCGGGGATCATCGGGCCGAACGGGTCGCGGTAGCGGGGCGTGCCGGTGGCGGCGACGCTGCCCAGCGTGCGGCCGTGGAAGCCGTTGTGCGTCGCGATGATCTCGTAGGCGCCGTTGCGGTTCAGGATGCCCCACTTGCGGGCCATCTTGATCGCCGCCTCGTTCGCCTCCGCGCCGGAGTTGCAGAAGAACACGCGGTCCAGCGCGGAGTGCTGTGTCAGCAGCTCCGCCAGCTCGATCTGCGGCTCGGTGTAGAAGAGGTTGGACACCTGGATCAGCGTCCCCGCCTGCTTCGCGATCACCTCCGTCAGACCGGGGTGTGCGTGGCCGAGCGCGTCCACCGCGATCCCCGCGATGAAGTCGAGGTAGCTGCGACCCTCGTCATCCCAGACGCGCGTGCCCTGTCCGCGCACCAGCGTCAGCGGCTGACGGCGGTACGTGAACATGTGCACTTCAGCTTCGCGCGCGGGGATGTTGCCCACAGTCGTCCTCCTCGCCGCTATCGCGGCGTCTGCTGCGGCTGCTGCGTCTGCAGCTGCCGCTGGATCTGCTCCAGGATCGCCCGCAGCCGGTCGAGTTCCTGCTGCGTGCTGTCCGAGGACTGCTGCGCCTGGCGCAGCAGCTCCTCCAGTGTGCCGGGTGCGATGCTCGGCGTCCCGCCGGGCCTCGGCGTGGCCGCGGGCGGCGCGCCGGGGCCCGGGGTCGGCGTCGCCTGGGCGCCCGGCGTCGACGGCTGGCCCGGCGTGCCCTGCGGGCCCCCGGCGAGCGAGGACGGCCGGCGCCCCATGACCACGTCCAGCGCCTCCGGGAAGGTGCGCTCCATGGCGATCGCGTTGCCGTTCGCCACGACCACGCGCACCAGTTCGGGGAGCCTCGAGTTCTCCGCCTGCAGGTAGATCGGCTCCACGAACAGGAACGAGGTGCCGATGGGGATCATCAGCAGGTTGCCGCGCAGCACGGACGAGCCGGACTGGTTCCAGAGCGTGATCTGCTGCGAGATCCCGGGGTTCTGGTCAATGCGCGCCTCGATCTGCGCGGGGCCGTAGACCAGGTCCTCCGTGGGGAAGCGGTAGGCGCGGAGCTTGCCGTAGTTGTCGCCGTCCGAGCGCCCGGCGAGCCACGCGACCGTGTTCTGCCGGTTGCGCGGCGTGAACGGCATGATCAGCACGAACTCCACGCGCTCCGGCCCGCTGGCCCGCGTCTCGTCGGGCAGCGCCATGGTCACGTAGTACGGCTCGATCGCCTGTTCCTTCGCGTCCTTCTTCTCGGACGGGATGTTCCACACGTCCTCGCCGATGAAGAGCACGCTCGGGTCCGTGATGTGGTAGCGCAGGTAGAGCTGGCTCTGGAGCTTGAACAGGTCCAGCGGGTAGCGCATGTGCGCGAGCACCTCGGCCGGCATCGCGCTCGCGGGCTCGAACAGCCCGGGGAAGATCCCCGCCCACGTCCGCGCGATGGGGTCGGTGTCGTCGATGAGATAGAAGCGGGTGTCGCCGGTTTGCGCGTCCACCGTGATCTGCACGGAGTTCCGCACGTAGTTCACCGCCCCCAGCACGCCGCTCGGCTGCGAGTAGGGAAGGTTCGTCGAGGTGGTGTAGGCGGACTGCATCCACATGATGCGCCCGTCCAGCACGATCATGTACGGGTCCGAATCCAGCACCAGGAAGGGCGCGATCTTCTGCGCGCGTTCCTGGATCTGGCGGTTCATCAGCAGCCGCGACTCACCCGTGATCTGCCCTGAGATCAGCAGGTTGGTGTCCCCCAGCTCCCACGCCAGCAGCGCCCGGCGCAGGACGGAGTTCAGCTGGATGCCGCGGTCCTCCGGGTACGAGGTAGAGGCGTTCCCGTTGCCCAGCGGGTAGTCGAACTCCGGTTCGCTGGAGCGCCCGACCACGTACTGCGTCGTCCGCTCGCCGAAGTAGATGCGCGCGCCGTCCTCCGTGATCGGGATCGTGGCGCTCTTCGGCGGGATGTCGGAGGTGATGAGCTTCGGCAGGCCCTCCGGGCCCACCTCGTTCACCGGGGCGATGACGGCGCCGTAGCCGTGTGTGAGCTGCAGCCGCTCTCGCGTCCAGTTCGTGCCCTGCGCGCGCGAGATGTCGAGCTCGCGCGCGGCGGACATCACCTGCTGCACCTTGCCGTTGACCATGTAGCGGTCCACGTCCACGTCATGGAACGTGTAGAACTGGCGGATCGCCTGGATCTGGTTGAACGTGTCGCGGAGCGGCAGCGGATCCAGCAGTCGAATGTTCGCCAGCGTCTCCGGGTTCGCGTCCAGATCCTCCTGCTTCACGGACTGCTCCGCCGGGAAGCGCGTCTCCACCACCTGGTCCAGGCCGTAGGCGTAGCGCGTCGCGGCGATGTTGCGCTCGATGTACGGCGCCTCGCGCAGGCGCTCGTTCGGCTCGACGGTCACGGACTGCACGATCGAGGGGTAGATGAGTCCGCCCACGACGCCTGCGAAGGCCCACAGGCCCACGGCGAAGAGCGGCCCGCGGAACCCCTGCGCGGACAGGAACGGGTTCACGATCGTCGCCACGGCGGCGAACAGCGCCAGCGCCACCAGCAGGTAGCGCACCGGGAGCCTCGCGTTGACGTCCGTGTACGTCGCGCCATGCACGATGCCGCCGGCGGAGCCGACGATATCGTAGACGTTCAGCATGTTGTTCCCCGCGATGACGAGGAAGATCGCGCCGACCAGCAGCGACAGGTGGACGCGCATGCCCTGGTTCAGGTTCAGCTCGAACCGCTGGAGCGCGATCGCCAGGCCGTACACGGCCGCGGCTGCCAGAGTGGAGAGCACCAGCAGGCTGAGCAGCCAGCCCTGCGCGAACTGCATGGCCGGCAGCGTGAACACGTAGAAGGACAGGTCCAGCTCGAACTGCGCGTCCTGGCGGCCGAACGGCTGCGCGTTCATCCACGACAGCACGACTTCCCAGCCGCCGGCGGCGGCGGTGCCGAAGATCAGCCCGAAGAAGAGCGTGCCCGCCACCAGCAGCACCGCGACCATCCGCCGGATCGCCTCGGGGTCCACGTCCTCGATGAACGACTCCTCGTAGCCCTGCGGCGCGAACCGCCGCGCGAGGAGGACGTTGCCGCCGAGCACGGCGACGGCGACCGCGGCGCCGAGGAGGAAGAGCAGGACGCGTGCGAAGAGTTCCGTGCGGTAGACGTCCGTGAAGCCCACGGAATCGAACCACAGCAGGTCGACGTAGATCGTCTTCAGGACACTGACGGTCAGGTAGCCCACCAGCACGGCCGCTGCGAGCCCCAACCAGCGGAAGGGGGGCGATCGCCGTGCGTCGCCGGACGTGCCGAACCGGAACGGCTCGGGCGGCGGCCCCAGGTCACCTCGATCGTCGAAGAATCCCACGCGTCAGGCCTCGATTCTCGTCCCGATTCGCTCACCTGAGACGAGCCGGTGCACCGTGTGAGGCTGCGTGCCGTTCGCGATGAACGCGGCTACGCCGACCTCTGCCGCGCGGAAGCACGCGTCTATCTTCGGAATCATACCCCCCGACAGGACACCCTCCGCGCGGAGCGCCTCGGCGCGGTTCGCGTCCAGCGTGTCGACCACCGCGCCGGTGCCGTCCATCAGCCCGTCCACGTCCGTCAGGAAGATGAGCTGCGCTGCGTTCAGCGCGCGCGCGATCTCGCCCGCCATGGTGTCCGCGTTGATGTTCAGCGGCTGCGACGGAGCCTCAAGGGCGATCGGGGCGATCACCGGGATCACATCCGCGTCCAGCAGCGAGTTCAGGATGTCCGCGTCCGCCTGCGTGATGCGGCCGACGAGGCCCAGGCGCTCGTCGTACTGCTCACCGCGCACGATCGCGCCGTCCACACCCGAGAGCCCCACGGCGCGTCCACCCAGCGCGATGATCTCGGCGACCAGTTGCGTGTTCACCACGCCGCGCAGCACGCCGAGCACCACGTCCATCGCCGGGGCACTGGTGGAGCGGAGCCCGTCCACGAAGTGCGACTCGATCTCCAGGCGCTTCAGCCAGTCGCTGATCATCGCGCCGCCGCCGTGGACCACGACGGGCCGCAGCCCCGCGCGGTGCAGCTCCACGACGTCCTGCAGCGAGGTGTCCTGCGCGCCGAGAGTGGAGCCACCGATCTTGATCACGGTGGCGGGGACGTTCGTCGGGTTCATCGTCAGCCTTAGGTCGTGTAGTCCGCGTTGATGCTCACGTACTCGTTCGTCAGGTTGCAGCCCCACGCCGTGGCGTGGGCCGCGCCGGCGCCCAGGTGCACGCGCAGCTGCACCTCCTCGCCGGCCATCGCCGCCGAGACGAGCTTCAGGTCCACCGCCGTGGGCTGACCGTGGTCGAGGACGCAGTGGTCGCCGATCCAGACGCTGGCGGCGCGCTGGTCGAAGCGCGCGCCGGAGCGGCCGGCCGCCATCATCACGCGCCCCCAGTTCGGGTCGCGCCCCGTGACCATGGTCTTGATCAGCGGCGAGGAGGCGATTGTGCGCGCCGCCAGCCGCGCGTCGTCCTCGGACGCCGCGCCCTCCGCCGTCACCTCCAGCAGCGCGGTGGCGCCCTCGCCGTCGCCGGCAATCGCGCGCGCGAGGCGCGTGGCGACGGCCTCGATCGCGGCGGTGAGCGCGGCGGCGGCCGGGTGCGCGGCGTCCACCGGTGCGCCGCCCGCGGCGCCGCTGGCCAGCAGCAGGGCGGTGTCGCTGGTGGAGGTGTCCATGTCCACGTCCACCATGTTGAACGTGCGGTCCGTCACCTCGCGCAGCGTCGACTGGAGCCAGTCGCGGTCGGCCGGTGCGTCGGTGGTGATGAAGGCGAACATGGTGCCCATGTCCGGGTGGATCATCCCGGAGCCCTTGGCGCAGCCGCCCACGGTGTAGGTCTGGCCGGCCGCATCGACGCGCACGGCGCAGGACTTCTCCCGCGTGTCCGTGGTCATGATCGCGCGGGTGAAGAGGTAGCCGCCCTCCGCGGAGAGCGAGAGCGCGCGGATGCCCGCCTCCATCTTCTCCATCGGCATCTGCCGGCCGATGACCCCGGTCGAGGCGACGAGCACCTCCTCCGCGGTCACGCCGAGGACCTCGGCGGCGAGCTCCGCCATGCGGGCGCAGTCGCGCGTGCCCTGGTCACCGGTGACGGTGTTCGCGTTGCCGGAGTTCACGACCAGGCCGCGCATGGGGCGGCCGGCGGCCAGCACGCGGCGGTCCCAGTTCACCGGCTCGCCCACCACGGCGTTGCGGGTGAACACCCCGGCCACCGTACACAGCCCGGTCGCGGCGAGGATGCCCACGTCCATGCGCGGGGCCTCGCCGTAGGTCTTGATGTTCGCGTACGTGCCGCCGGCGACGAATCCGCCCGGCGTCGTGACCCCGCCCCCCTCGATCCAGTCGATCGCGGCGGGCTGGGTGTCGGATGCGGTCATGTGGTGACTCCGTTAGACGTCGGAGAGACGAGGCTGGGGGGGTGCCGCCATGCGGCGGCGACGCGCGCGCCGATCGGGGTCGGCGGCGCGGCTGGTACGGGTGCGGGTGGCGCGCTGCGTCATACCGGTTCCCCCCATGAAGTTGCCCGAGTATAGCCGGACGGCGCCCCCTGAGTCACAGTCGCGCCTCCTGTGGGACACTCCGCCCATGCCGGACTCCTCCGCAGCCGCCCCACACGCGATCCGCCCGGCCGCCGAGGCCGACCTGCCCGCGATCAACGCGATCTACAACCGCGAGATCCGGGAGGGCGTCGCCACCTGGGACCTGGAGGAGTGGCCCGCCGAGGCGCGCCTCGCGTGGTTCCGGGACCACCAGGCGCCCGGGCTCGCGGTGCTGGTGGCGGACCTCCCCGGGGCGCCGGTCGCCGGCTTCGGCTACCTCTCCCACTACCAGACGCGGCAGGGCTACCGCTTCACGCGCGAGGACACCGTGTACGTCCGTCCGGAGCACCAGCGCACCGGCATCGGCCGGGCGCTGCTCGCCGCGCTCCTCGACGAGGCGCGCCGCGCGGAGGTGCACGCCGTGGTCGCGCGCATCGACGCGACGAACGAGGCGAGCATCGCGCTCCACCGCGCCCTCGGCTTCGCCGTCACGGGCGAGGAGCACGAGACGGGCCACAAGTTCGGCGCGTGGCGGTCACTGGTGCAGATGCAGGTGGTGCTGACCGCCTCGGAGAGCGCGCCGGCCAGCGCGCGCGTGGCCGCGTCGCCGCGCCTCGTGCCGGAGCTGGTCGTCTCGGACCTCGCGCGGAGCTTCGCGTTCTATCGCGAGGTGCTCGGCTTCGAGGTGCGCTATGAGCGCCTCGACGAGCGCTTCGCGTACCTCGACCGGGAGGGCGCGCACCTGATGATCGAGCAGCCGACCGGGCGCTCGTTCGTAGCCGGCGACCTGCGGCCACCGTTCGGCCGAGGCGTGAACCTCCAGATCGAGGTCGCCGACATCGCCGCGCTGCACGACCGCGTGCGCGGCGCGGGTATCGAGCTGTTCCTGCCGCTCGAGGACCGCTGGTACCGCCGGGATGCGACGCTGCTGGGGAACCGGCAGTTCGTCGTGCACGACCCGGACGGATATCTGCTGCGCTTCTTCCAGGATCTCGGCGCGCGGCCGGCCTAGACGCCGACCCTCGGGCAGCGCGCCTCCAGCGGGCACTCGTCGCACTTCGGGCCGCGGGCGTGGCAGGTGCGGCGACCGTGCTGGATCAGGTCGACGTGGAACGCGTACACCTCGTCCGGCCGGAGGGTCGCCTCCAGCGCGGCGTGGGCCTTGTCCGCTGCCATCTTCAGCGGGACGAGGCCGAGGCGCTTCGCGACGCGCTCGACGTGCGTGTCGACCGGCAGGGCGGGGCGCTCCAGCGCGAACAGCAGCACGCACGCTGCCGTCTTCGGTCCTACGCCGGGGAGCGAGGTGAGCCACGCCTTGGCCTCCTCCAGGTCGAGGTCGCGGAGGAAGCGCAGGTCCCAGTCCGGGCGGCGCGTGCGCACCTCGGCCAGCAGCTCCTGCAGCCGCTTCGACTTCGTGGGGGCGAGGCCGCCGGGGCGGATCGCGTCCTCCACTTCGCGCACGGGGGCGGCGAGGACGGCGTCCCACGTGGGGAAGCGCTCGATCAGCCGGTGCATCGCCTGCCCGGAGTTGCGGTCGGAGGTGTGCTGGGAGAGCAGCGTGAGCACCAGTTCGAACACCGGCGCGTCGGAGGCCTGTTGCGGTGCGCGCCCGTACGCCTCGTCCAGGATCGCGATCAGCTCGGCGGGGGTCCAGGGCCGCGTGCCCTTCGGGGGCCGGGAGGTGGTCGTGGGCTTCGCGCGGGTCGCCATGCGCCGATGGTAGCGGGCGCAATCCCGACTTGCTTGCGAGCCAATGCGACGATCGTTCGGCCGGATCGCGCCCGCGGACGGCCCAGAGAGGACCCCTCGATGACCCTGTCTCCTGTCCCCGGCCTCCGCCTGACCGGGCTCGCCTCGTGCGCCGGGTGCGCCGCCAAGATGGGCATCGGGACGCTGCACGATGTTCTCGCGCCGCTGAAGGGCATCTTCGACCAGAACGCCAGCGAGCAGCTGCTCGTCGGGCTGGACGGCGCGGACGACGCGGCCGTCTACCTCGTCGCGCCGGACGTCGCGATGATCCAGACGCTCGACTTCTTCCCGCCGGTGGTGGACGACGCGTTCACCTACGGCGCGATCGCCGCCGCGAACGCGATGTCCGATGTGTACGCGATGGGCGGTGAGGTGAAGATCGCGCTGAACATCACCGCGTGGCCGGAGGACCTGGACCCCGCCGTCCTGGGCGAGGTGCTGCGCGGCGGCGCCTCGAAGGTGGCGGAGGCGGGCGGCGTGATCGCCGGCGGCCACACGATCTTCGACGCGGAGCCGAAGTACGGGCTCTCCGTGACGGGCTTCATCCACCCCGACCAGATCCTGCAGAAGAGCGGGGCGGCGCCCGGCGACGTGCTGCTGCTCACCAAGCGTCTGGGCACCGGCGTGCTGCTGACGGCGCAGAAGGAGTCACGCGCGGGCTGCGAGGCGGGCTACGAGGCAGATC
>JBFWQJ010000133.1:0-8064 GCA_050249515.1 Dehalococcoidia bacterium
GACCAGGGCGGTTGCGTGGAGACCACGCGCCCCACGAGCCACGATGAGCCGATTTATGTCGAGGAGGGCGTGGTCCATTACGCCGTCCCGAACATGCCCGGCTCCGTACCCCAGACCGCCTCGCGCGTGCTGAGCGCGCTGACGCTCCCCTACGTGCTGGCGATCGCGAACCTCGGCGTGGAGGAGGCGATCCGCCGCGACGCCGCCCTCGCGCACGGCGTGAACACCTACCGCGGTGCGATCACCCACCCGGCCGTCGCGCAGGCGCTGTCGCTGCCGTACGTGCCCCTCGAACAGGCCATGGCGGCCCGCGCGTGATCCGCTGGGCGAGGCGCACCCTCGGCCCGATCTTCGAGCACGAGCAACTGATGATGATCACCGTCTCCACGGTGCTCGTCATGATGGGCCAGGGTGTGATCTCGCCCGTGCTCCCGCTCTTCGCCGACAAGTTCGGCGTGGGCGCCGCGGCGATCGGCCTGACGCTCACCTCGTTCGGTCTCGCCCGCCTCGTGCTGAACATCCCGATGGGCATCGCCGCCGACCGCTACGGCCGGCGCCTGCTGCTGGTGAGCGGCCCGATCATCGGCGCCGTGGGGATGATCGGCTCCGGGCTCTCCGGCTCGCTGCCGGAGCTCCTCGCGTGGCGCTTCATCGCCGGCGCCGGCTCCGCCATCTACGCGACCGGCGCGCAGGTGTTCCTGGCCGACGTGTCGACGCCACAGACGCGCGCGCGCTACCTGGGCACGAACCAGGGCGCGCTGCTCCTCGGCACCTCGTTCGGGCCCGCGATCGGCGGCATCACCGCGGATGCGTGGGGTGTCGAGGCGCCCTTCGCGATCGTCGGTGTGTTCTCGCTGATCGCGGGCGGCTACGCGTACCTGCGCCTGCCGGAGACGCGCCACCTCCAGGCAGAGGCGCCGAAGCCAGTGCGCGTCGCGGGCGAGCCCGCCCCCCGGCGCGCGTGGCTCGGGCTGCTGCTGTCGCGAGATTTCCTGCTGATCGCGGTGATGAACGCAGCGATCTTCACCACCCGGACGGGCGGCCGGCAGACGATCATGCCGCTCCTCGGCGCGAGCACGCTCGGGCTGTCCACCGCGTCGCTCGGCTGGATCTTCTCGCTGATGGCGATCGTGAACATGGCGCTCGTCGTCCCCTCGGCGTTCATCGCGGACCGGATGGGGCGCAAGTGGACGATCGTGCCGAGCGGTGTGCTGGTCGGGCTGACGATGTTCATGCTCGCTGGCGCGCACGACTACTGGACGTTCTTCGCCGCCGGGATGCTGCACTCCGTCGCCGCGTCGCTCTCAGGGCCCGCGCCGGCCGCGTACGCCGTCGACATCTCGCCGCCGCACCTGCGCGGGCTCGGGATGGGGATGTTCCGCTCCGGCGGGGACGTGGGATTCATGCTCGGGCCGCCCATGGTCGGCTTCATCGCCGACCGCGCCGGCTACGGCGCAGCGATGGCTGCGAACGGCGCGCTGATGGCGGCGGTCGCCGTGCTGTTCCTGCTCGCGCGCGAGACCGGGGGCCGGCACGCCGCCGAGCGCGCCGAGGCGAACGAGGCCCGCCCGCGGCGCTGAGACTCCGCTAGTCCGGGATGTGCGCCCAGCCGAGCGCCTCCGACATCTGCCGCTCCACCTCAGGCGTGAGGCGCATGAACAGCGCCGTTGCCTCCGCGAGCCGCTCGCCCGCGGCGTCCTCGACGCTCGCCTCGACCTCGATGCGCCGCCCGCGCATCCGGACCACGCGGCCGCGCACGGTGAGCGTGCCGTCCGTCCCCACGGTCTGGCGGTAGCGCGTCTCCATCTTCGCGGTGACGCCCAGCGCGCGGTCCGCGGCCCACATCGCCCACGCCATCGACTCGTCGAGGAGCGCGGCGAGCACGCCGCCGTGCATGACGCCGGGGAAGCCCTGGTCTTCCGGCTTCGGGTCGTAGCGGCAGATCACGGCGCCCTCGCCGTCGCGGGCGAAGCGCAGATGCAGCCCGTGCTGGTTGCGCCCGCCGCACGCGAAGCAGACCTGGTCGTACAGCCGCGGGTCGAACTCGCCCGCCGTCCGCCCGGGGTCGTCCGGCATCAGGCGTCCAGGCGCACGGACGCGGTCCCGGTGAGCAGCGCCTCGCCGGCCCCGTCCTCGCACGCCACGTCGTACGTGGCGACGCCGCCCGCCTCCGACTTCAGCGTCGCGCGCGCGGTCACCTCGATCGGCACGAGCGCGGGCTGACGCCAGCGCACCTTCAGCGAGCCGCCCCGCTCCCACGCCTCGCCGAAGGCGTTGGTCATCGCCTCCGACAGCAGCGCGAGCACGAGCATGCCGTGCGCGACGGGGCGGCCGAACGGGCCGGCGTATGCCTCCGGGGTCTCGCGGTGGATCGGGTTCGGGTCGCGCGCGGCGACGGCGTACTTGTCGACGCGCGGCTGGTCGATGAGGCGCGTCACGGGCTCGATCGTCGTCGGGGCGGTCACTCGGCAGTCCCATCACTAGCGGCGGCACCATCCGCCGGCGGCACGAGCACGGAGGCGCGGGAGACCGCGACCACCTCGTCCCCGGCGCGCGCCTCGGCGTCGAACGCGGCCATGAGCGCACCGCGCCGCACGGCGTACGAGGAGACGAGCACGGTCACGGTGAGCGGCTCGCCCACGCGCACGGGGCGCAGGCACTCGTGCTCCTGCCCGGTGTGCATGACGCCCTGCGGGATCTCGACCTGCCCGAGCAGCGTCGCGAGCATCAGGGCGCTCATCATGACGGGCGGCACGCGGTCGGGCCAGTGATCCGCGGACTCCCCGGTCGCGTCCAGGTAGGCGCGCACATCCTCAGCCGTGATCGTCAGGTCCACGGTGGGCAGCACGTCGCCGCGCGAGAGCGAGTCGAAGGCGAAGCGGGTGGGCGAGGTCACGGTGCTGGTGCTAGCCCTCGACCGCGGAGAGCATCTCCGCCTGCATGTGCTCACGCCCCCACTCCGCGAGCGGGAGCATCGCCTGCGCGAGCTCGCGGCCGCGCTCGGTGAGTTCGTACTCGACCCACGGCGGCATGGTGGCGACGAGGTGCCGCTCCACGAGCCCGATCTCCTCGAGCGTCTTGAGGCGATCACGCAGCGTGCGCGAGTTGCACCCGCCCACGGTCGCGGCCAGGTCGTTGAAGCGGCGCTTGCCGTCCAGCAGTTCGTACAGGATGCGCGGCACCCAGCGCTGACCGACCAGGGCCAGCGTGGCTCGCACGGGGCAGAAGGCACCTTCGCGGGTGCGCGCCTGACGTGACTCCATCGCGTGGCCTCCCGCCTCGACCCTACCCCAGCGGCCCCGCGTTTGCCAACTTCCGTCCGGCGAACACGGGGCCGCGCGGAGCGGGGCGCTACTTGATGTAGTCCTCCACCGAGCTGTGGTCGCGGCGCTCGCGCCCGTTGTACATCGCCATCGCGATCTTGCCGTCGCGGTCGACGACAAACGTGGCGCGCTCGGCGTTCGTGCCGTTCCAGCAGCCGTACGCCGTCGCCACCTCGCCCTTCAGGTCGGCGAGCAGCGAGTGCGTGAAGTGCTCCTGCTCCTTCCACACCGCGTGCGAGAAGCGCGAGTCGCGCGAGATGCCGAAGACCTTCGCGCCCTTCTGCTGCCAGCCGCCGTAGTTGTCGCGCACCTCGCAGTTCTCCGCGGTGCACGTCCCGGAGAAGTCGAACGGGTAGAAGAACAGGACGACCGGCGTCCCCTTCAGCTCGGAGAGCGTGACCTGGTTGTTCGCCTCGTCGACGAGCGTGAAGTCGGGAGCCTGCTGACCAACCTCGAGAGCCATGTTCGTCCTTCCAGCAGCCGGCGCCCTGCACCGACCGAGCACACCAGCGTGAGTCCCTCGCACACCCCGCGGGGGAGCGCGAGCCGCCGAAGTTTATCAGCCGCGCGCTGTGGAATCGCGAAACGGGTGTGTTCGGGCCGCAGACAGCGACCGGGGCGCCTCGCGGCGCCCCGGTGCGTGCATGCGTCCCGCGCGAGGCGGGCTAGTTCGCCGCGAGGTACGCGAGCATCGCCTCGGCGGCGCGGTGGCCGTCGGCGAGCGCGGTGACCACGAGGTCAGCGCCGTTCACGTCGTCACCGCCGGCGAAGACGCCGGGGAGGTTCGTCTGCAGCGTCTCCGGGTCGGCGACGATGCGCGCCCAGCGGTCGCGCGTCATGTCCGGCACGGTCTCGCCCCACTCCTCGTCCACGCCGTAGCCGATCGCGACGACGATGAGGTCCGCGGGGATGTCGAACTCGGAGTCCGGCACCGGCTCCGGGCGGCGGCGGCCGGTGTCGTCCGGCGGGCCCAGCTCCATGCGCTGGCAGCGCAGCCCGCGCACCTCGCCCGCGTCGCCCAGGAGCACCTCCAGCGGGGCGGCGAGGTACTCGAACTGCACGCCCTCTTCCACGGCGTGCGTGCGCTCCTCCACGCGGCCCTGCATCTCCGCCTCCGTGCGGCGGTAGACGAGCGTGACCTCCGAGGCACCGAGGCGGCGCGCCGAGCGGACACAGTCCATGGAGGTGTCACCACCGCCCACGACCACCACCCGGTCCGGGCGGCCCAGCGGGGCGTGCATCGACGCCGGCAGGTCCTCCGCCGGCAGGTTGGTGCGCACCAGGAAGTTGGTCGCCGTCAGCACCTGCGCGGCGTCCTCGCCCGGGATGCCGAGGCGCGTGCCGGTCTGCGCGCCGATGCCGACGAAGATCGCGTCGTACTCCGCGGTGAGCGCCGCCCAGTCCACGTCCTCGCCCACGCGCGTGTCCGTCCGCACCTCGACGCCGAGGGCCTCCAGGTCGCGGAACTTGCGGTCGACGGAGGGCTTGTTCAGCTTGAACGTCGGGATGCCGTAGCGCAGGACGCCGCCCGTGCTCGGCCACGCCTCGAAGATCACGACGCCGTGGCCGTGCTTCGCCAGGCGCTCCGCGACGGCGATGCCGGCAGGCCCGGCGCCGATCACGGCGACGCGCTTGCCGGTCGGCGGCGCGACGGCCGGCTGCGGCGGGTTGTTCGCGCGCTGCCACTCCGTCACGAACGTCTCGAGCTTGCCGATGGCGACGGGGAGCGCGTTCTTGCCGACGACGCAGTGCCCCTCGCAGAGTCGCTCCTGCGGGCAGAGCCGGCCGCACATCTCGGGCAGTTCGCTGGTCTCGCGGAACACGTTCGCGGCGCCGTCGAAGTCGTTGTTCTCCAGCAGCCAGAACGCGCGGGGGATGTCATTGTGGACCGGGCAGGCCTTCTGGCAGGGGGCCGCGGGGCACTGGATGCAGCGCGCCGCCTCCTGCATCGCCACGCCGGGCTCGAAGAGGTTGGTCACCTCGTCCCAGTTGCCGATGCGCACGTCCGGCTTCTGCTTCGACGGGCGGTGCGAGGGCGCCGAGAGGCGCGCCTTGCGGTCGATGACCGGGCGCTCCGGCTTGGCAGGCTTGTCGGTGGCGTCAGGCATGGCCGATCTACTCCGGAAGGGACTGCGTCTGGCGTGCGTGGGCCGCAACGGCGCCCACTCCACCTTAGGGGTCGCGGGCCGCTGTGCTCAATCAGCGATACGCGCGATCCCCCGTGCGAGGGTGGGAAATCGCCCTACTATTGCGAGGTCACTGCGTCCGCATCACGAGGCGGATGACATCGCAGCGCAGGGGGACGCCACCATGTCCGCACGCACGCTCCGCACGCCGCACGCCGGCGTCCTCGCCGCCCTCGCCGTGCTCGCGCTCCTCGCGCTCGCGCCGTCCCCCGTCCGCGCCCAGGCCCCGACGCCCCCGACGCGCGCGCAGCTGGAGGCGGCGACGTACCCCGTGGCGTTCGCCCCCGGCGGCACCGCCACGCTCACGGGCGGGACCTTCGAGGCGCCGCATACCGCCCCCGGCTCCGCGAGCAGGGTGGCGGTGGCGCTGCAGGCGAGCGTGTCGGGGGTCATCGGCGGGCAGCCGGGCGCGGCGGTGATCCTCGCCGCGACCGGCGGCGGGAGCGGCACGTTCTACGAGTTGTACGTGATGGACGCGGCGGCGAAGCCGGTCGCGCACATCGCCCTCGGCGACCGCATCAAGGTCGGTTCGCTCACGCTCGATGCGCAGGGCCGCATCCTGCTGCAGGGCACCTTCAAGCGGGACATGGACCCGGCCTGCTGCCCGAGCCTGATCCAGCGCCGCACGTACGCCCTCGAGGCCGGTCGCATCGTGCTGGAGTCGGCGGCGACGGCGGTGGTCGACCCGGTCGCGCCGCCGAGGCCCGCGCCGACGGGCATGGGCGTGGAGCGCCCGGCCGGGCTGGGCGCGGGGTACGCGGTGCTCGTGCTCGTCTCCGTGCTGGCGGCGAGCGCCGCCGCGCGCGCGGCGGCCGGCCGAGGCTGCCCGCGCCGCTAGTCGGGCGGCAGGCGGTCGTCCGCGGCGAGCACGGCGAACATCGCGTTCGCGACACCGACCGTGCGCCCCTGCGCGTCGAAGAGCTCCGCGGTGGTGTGCCACGCCCGGCGGCCTCGACGCAGCACACGGCCGACGACGCGCAGGCGGTCGCCGGGCGCCGGCCGCAGCCAGCGCAGGTCGAGCTGCATGGTGGCGGACATGTCCTGCGCCGGGATCATCGAGTGGATCGCGGCGGCCATCGCGCTGTCGGCGATCATCGTCCACATCCCGCCGTGCAGGACGCCGTTCGGGTTGTAGTGACGGGGCGCCACGTTCAGCGTGATCTCCGCCCACCCCTCGCCCGCCGCGGTCAGCGCGAAGTCCAGGTCACGGAACAGCGGCACGGTCATCTTCCGCTGCAGCCGATCGAGGATCGCGGGGTCGTTCTGCTCGCTGCCCGTCATGCGGCAGCCCTCGCACGGCGCGTCCAGCTGACCAGCCCGAGCGTCGCGAGGAACATCGCCGCCGCCGCCAGCACGATCGCGGCGCTTGCGGCAACGTTCGCGTGGAACGACACCTGCAGCCCGATCACGGACGCGACGAGCGCGAATGCGACCGCGAGCAGCATGACCGTCGGCAGCCGCCGCACGAGCAGCGACGCCGTCGCCGCCGGGATGATCAGCATCGCGTTCACAAGCACGATGCCGATCGCCTTCAGCGCCACCACGACCGCGACCGCGATCATCACCAGCAGCGCGTACTGGAAGAACCGCGTCGCGACGCCCGCGGCGGATGCCATCGCGGGGTCGTACGCCACCATCAACTGCTCGCGGTACGTCGCCGCGACGAACACGAGCAGCACCGCCGCGAGGATGCCGGCGCCCAGCAGGTCGCTGCTGGACACGCCAAGGATGTTCCCGAACACGAACGAGAACAGGTCCGGCGTGTAACTGGTGCGGCGCGAGATCAGCAGGATGCCGAACGCGAACATCGCCACGAAGGTGATGCCGATCGCGGTGTCGTACGAGACGCGCGCGCGCTCGCGCGTCCAGCCGATGCCGAGCGCGGTGAGCGCGGCGGCGGCCAGCGCGCCCAGGCTGACGTTGCCGCCGCTGGCGAACGCGACCGCGACGCCGGCGAGCGTGGAGTGCGCGAGCGCGTCCCCCGAGAACGCGAGCCCCTTGTGCACCACGAACGCGCCCACGACACCGCCGACGATGCTCACGAGCACCAGCGCGACGAGCGCGCGCTGCATGAAGGCGAACGCGTAGGGTTCGAGCAGCCAGTCGATCATGGCCGCTCCCCCGTCTCGCCCTGCAGGTGCTCATCGGCAGCGACGCGCAGGGCCTCGCCGATGGTCGGGATGGTGAGCAGGTGGCGCTGGAACGTCTCCGTCAGGATGCGCTCCGTCAGCACCTCCGCCGTCGGCCCCGCCGCGACGATCCGCCGGTTGAGGCACGCCGCCTCGTCGCAGGAGGAGGCGACGCACGAGAGGTCATGCGTGGCGACCAGCACGCTCCGCCCCTCCGCGGCCAGCGCATCGAGGATCTCGAGCAGGTCGTGCTGCACGGCGGCGTCCAGGCCGGCGAACGGCTCGTCCAGCAGCAGCAGCCGCGCGCCGCGCGCGATCGACCGCGCCATCAGCACCCGCCGCCGCTGCCCGCCGGAGAGCTGACCCGCCTGCCGGTGCGCGAACGCCGCGAGGCCCACGCGCTCGATCGCGTCCATCGCCGCCTCG
>JBFWQJ010000134.1:0-7991 GCA_050249515.1 Dehalococcoidia bacterium
GCCTTCGCGTGGGTGGACGGCGGCATCGTCCCGCGCGAGGAGGCACGGGTCTCGATCGATGACTTCGCGGTGCGCTACGGCGCGGCCTGCTTCGAGACCATGCTCGCCCGCGGTGGACGCGTCTTCCGGCTCGATGCCCACCTCGATCGCCTTCAGGCCGGACTGCGCGCGATGGGCGTCGCCCCGCCGGCGCGGGACACGCTGGTGCGCGCCGTTCAGGAGACGCTGGCGGCGAACGGGCTGACGGAGGCGAGCGTGCGGCTCACCGTCACCGCCGGCAGCGGGCACGCGCCCGACCTCTCCCGCGCCGCATCGCCCGGCGTCATCGTCACCGCGGACCCGCCGCCGCCGGCCCCGGCGCCGCCCCGCCTGCGCGTCGTCGCGACGCGGGTGGACGCCCGCCGGCCGCTGGCCGGGGCGAAGACCGCGCAGTTCCTGCCGTACCTCCTCGGCCGGGCGGAGGCGCGCGCGGCCGGCGCGGACGACGCGCTGCTGCTCAACCACGCGGGCGCGGTGGTGGAGGCCGCGACGGCCAACGTGTTCCTGCTGCGGGACGGGCGGCTGGAGACGCCGACGCTCGCGGACGGTCCGCTCCCCGGCATCACCCGTGCGGTGCTGATCGAGGTCGCGGGAGACCTCGGCGTGCCGGTCGTGGAGCGGACGCTGTCGCTGGACGACATCGCGCTCGCTGAGGCGCTGCTCCTGACGAGCAGCGTGGCGGGCGTCGTCCCTGCGGCGTCGCTCCTCGCCGCGCCCCCGGACGCGCCCGGCCACCTCGACTGGCGTCCGCGCGAGCCCGCCCCCGCAGAGGTTGCGCGGCTCCTCGCCGGTTACACCGCAGCATTGGGGTAATCCCCGAGGGCGAATCCCCCCACGATTGGGGAGAATCTGACGGTCGCCTTCAGACAGGGCAATGCCTGACGACGATCTGATGGAGTGAGACTGACGGAACTGATGTCCCTGACGTGATCTTCACGTCATCCTCACGCGGCAGTCACGCCCTCGGGCGCACGTGCGGGGTAGGTTCAGATCAGCCAGCCAACCGTCATCCTGGCAACAGGTGGGGAGCAGGCAGCCATCGGTCAGGTTCGTCGCGGCGGCAGAGGCCGCCGGGTTGAGGACATATGACGACTCAGTTCCGGCCCACGCACCAGCCCTCGTTCCGTACCCCCGCCCGCTCCGCGCCGACCGCCACCACCTGGTCGCGCCCCGCGGCGAGCGAGGCGCCCGCCCAGATCCTCGTCGTGGACGACGAACCGATCGTCCGAGAGACGCTGCTGCTGGCGCTCCAGTCGTCCGGCGACCAGGTGCTCGCCGTGGACTCCGGCGAATCCGCGCTCGCGATCCTCGGGAGCGGCGTCTTCGACCTCGTGATCCTCGATGTCGGTCTGCCGGGGATCTCGGGCTTCGAGACGCTGCGCCAGATCCGCTCACGGAGCGACGTGCCGGTGATGATGGTGACCGCCGCCGGCACGCTGACCGAGCGCGTCGCCGGCTTCGACCTGGGCGCGGATGACTACGTGGTGAAGCCGCTGGAGATCCCGGAGCTGAGCCGCCGCGTGCGCGCGATCCTCCGCCGCAGTCGCGGCCAGACCGGCCGCTCCGAGGACGAACTGCACGGCCCGGACGGCATCGTCATGCGGCTGCGCTCCCACTCCGTCAGCGTTGGCGCGGAGGATGTCGCGCTCACGCCGAAGGAGTTCGCCGTCCTGCGCCTGCTGCTGGAGCGCCGGGGCGAGGTGATCAACCCGGACGAGCTCTCCACGAAGATCTGGGGCTACGAGACCTTCGGCTCGCGCAACTTCGTGGAGGCGCACGTCTCACGGCTGCGCTCCAAGCTCACGAAGGCGGGCGCCGGTGACGTGATCACCACCATGCGCGGTGTCGGCTACATGATCCGCTAGGCGCCCGCGCGCCCTCGGACGCCCGTGCGGGTCGTATCATCGTGCCGACAGCGGGCCGCGAGGCCCGGGAAGGCATGACGATGAACCGAATCCTCTGGGCGCTGCAGATCTTCCTTGGCGTCTACTTCATCCTCGTCGGCGCAGTGCACTTCATCGTGCCGGAGGGCCTGCCCGCACTGATGGCGTGGATGTACGACCTCTCGCCCACGCTGCACATGATCAGCGGCACGGCCGAGATCCTCGGCGGGCTCGGGCTGATCCTCCCGGGGCTCACGGGCATCCAGCCGCGGCTCACGCCGCTCGCGGGCATCGGCCTCGCGCTCGTCATGGTCCTCGCAGCCGGCTGGCACGTGCAGCGGGGCGAGGTGTCCAACGTGCCGGGCAACCTGCTCTTCGGTGCGCTGGCGGCGTTCGTGGCCTACGGCCGCCTGCGGCTCCAGCCGCTGGGCGAGTAGCCGCCGAGGCGCGACGGCGCGCGGCTACCGCGAGGCGTCGATCTCCTCGGGCATGCGGAACTCCACCGTCTCCTCCGCGACGATCACGGGTTCGACGCGCGTGACGCCGCGCGCCTGCAGGTCCGCGATGATCGGCTCGAGGAGCGTGTCCGGGACGGAGGCGCCCGCCGTCAGGCCGACCACGCCGACGCCCTCGTACCACGCCGGGTCGATCTCATCGATCCCGTCCACGCGGTACGCGGGTGTGCCGGTGGCCGCGGCGACCTCGCGCAGGCGGACGGAGTTGCTGGAGTTGCGGGAGCCGATCACGATCACCAGGTCCGCGCGCTCCGCGATCACCTTCACCGCCGCCTGCCGGTTCGTGGTCGCGTAGCAGATGTCGTTGCGGACTTCCGCGCCCGGGTAGCGCGCGCGGATCGCGTCGATCGTCGCGGCCGTGTCGTCCACGGACAGCGTGGTCTGCGTCACCACGAAGATCGGGCGGGTGCCCTCGCGCAGTGCGAGCACGTCGTCCGGCGAGTCGACCACGCGCGTGCGGTCGGGCGCCTCGCCCTTCGTCCCCTCCACCTCGTCATGTCCCTCGTGCCCGACGAGGAGCACGTCGAAGCCGTCGCGCGCGGCCTTCTTCGTCTCCAGGTGCACCTTCGTCACCAGCGGGCACGTGGCGTCGATGATCCGCAGGCCGCGCTCGCGCGCCGCCTGCATCACCGCCGGGGAGATGCCGTGCGCCGAGAACACGATGCGCGCGCCGGTCGGCACCTCCGCGACGTCGTCCACGAAGATCGCGCCCCGACGGCGGAAGTCGTCCACCACGTAGCGGTTGTGCACGATCTCGTGGAACGCGTAGACGGGCTCCGTGGACTCGTCCAGCACCTGGTCGAGCACGTTGATCGCGCGGACGACGCCGGCGCAGAAACCTCGAGGCTCCGCCAGCAGCACGGTGTGGGGCATGAGTTGGCCTTTCGCCCACCCATCGTACCAACGCGCCGCGCAACGGCGGCCGGGGCCGCCTACGGCCGCTCGCGGCGCGCGACGGCGCCGAGCCGCTGCATCGCCGCGCCGCCGAGGAGCCCGGCGCCCAGCGACAGCAGCACCGTCCACGTCCCCGCCGCACCCGTGACGCCCCCGGCGTCGGCCTCGGACGGCGCGGGCGCGTCCGCCGGTGCGACCTGGGGTGCCAGCGCGTCCGCCGCGCGCCCGGCGACGGGGTCGTCCACGACGCGCGCGGCGCGGAAGCGGCCGTCCGGCCCGAACTCGCGCAGGAGCGCGCGGCCCGTCCCCGGGGCCGGGATGCGCGGCCCCGCGAGGAACGCCGTGTCCTCGCCGTAGGAGAACGCGTCCACCGTGCGTCCGTCCGCGCCCACCAGCACCAGCCGGTCGCCCGTGTTCCCCAGTCCGTTGCCGATGCCCGTCGGCACGCGGAACGCCGTGGCCCCCGCGACTTCCGCGAGGCGCGCCGTGACCACCAGTGACCCGCCGGCGGGGATCACCAGCGCGGGCAGCGTGACGGCGCCGCTGTTGTCGTGCAGCGTCATCCCCTCGACCGACGCGGGACCGCCGCCGAGGTTTGTGATCTCCACCCACTCGTACTCGTTGTCGCGGCCCGGCTGCTCGGGGTCGGGCAGCACCTGCGTCAGCCGGAGCGCGCGCTGCGCGTCCGACACGCCCGGCGACACCACGTCCTCCGCGCGCAGCGGCGCGGCCTCGGACGTCGGGGGCGTCGAGGCCGGCCGCGGCGTGGGCGCGGTGACGGCACGCGGTGTGCTGGTGGGGCGTGGCGTCGCGCGCACGGCCGGAGCCGGGGCGGGCGCGGGGGGCGTCGGCGCGAGGCCCGCGAAGGCGCCCGTGATCACGGTCGGGGAGGCGGTGACGGATGCGCCGGCGGGGGTCTCGAGCGGGGCGGGGACGGCGCGAGGCTCCGCGGGGCGCGCCGCACCGCGGGGGTCGGCGGTCGCGCCGAAGGTCACGTTGTCCACGATCAGCGCGGCGCGCGCGCTGGAGCGCAGCATGAAGCGGATCGTCGCGCTGGCGGCCAGCGGGGGCGCCTGCACGGCGTGCGTCCCCACCACCTGGTAGCGCGGCGCAGCGGCCACCTCGGGCTCGGCGCTGCCGACGGCGAACGAGTCGTCGTGCGCCAGCTCCCGGCCGCGACCGTCCGGGCTGTCGTACCACGCGATGCGCAGCCAGCCGACATCCACCTCGCCGGTGGTGCTCAGCAGCGCGCTCGCGCCGTACCACGCGCCGGCCTCGATGCCGTTCACGGGCTGCTCCGCCCAGACGACGCTGGCGCTGTCGGTGTGCAGCACCAGCGACGGCCCCTGCCCGGGGATCCACGTGTCCGTCCACGCCCGCCCCTGAACCACGCTCCAGCCGGCGAGCCCGGTGTCGAACTGCCCGTTGGCGAGCGTGCTGCCTCGAGACTCCGGCGTCGGCGTGGGGCGCGGCGGGGTGAGCCCGCTGATGCGGATCGGCGTGGCCGCCGCGGGCGCGGGGCCGGGGTCCTCGGGCAGCACCGGCTCCGGTGGTGCCGGCGGAGGCGGCGGTGGGATCACCTCGGTCAGCACGAGGTCGTCGATGGAGAAGCGCGCCCCGGCGCCGGTCGGCGTGCCGGTGATCACCACCAGCGCGTACTTCGTGCCCGGCGGCGCGGTGACGGAGGTCGTCGCCAGCGGCACGTACCCCGCCGTCGGGCCCGGCAGCGCGTTCCCGTTCGAGACGAGCACCGCCCCCACGTCCGACACCAGGTCGAGGCGGGCCGTGACGGCCGTCATGCTCGCCGCCGGGATGCGCACGACGAGCGAGAGCGCGTACTCGTTCCCCGGCGTCAGCTCATCAGACAGCCAGTATTGCGTGCGGATGGTGACCGGGGCGGCCCCGGCGGAGACCACGTGCCCGGCGGCCGCGCCGCCGTTCACCGGGTCGCCCGCGCCGATGGTCAGCGTGCCGCCATCGGCGGGCGCCCAGCCGACCGCCCCGCCCTCGAAGTCGCCGTTGAACAGCACGGGGGCGTCGGCGTGTACGGGGACGGGCGTCGACGCGACCGCGCCGGCGATCGCCAGCAGGCCGACCGCGACCCATCCCCACCGCATGGGAGTGTGCCCTCCCGCCTGACGCCAGGCTGACAGACGGTAGCACTCACGCCCATGCGAGCGAAACCACGGAAGTGATGAGGGCCGTCGCGCTAGATCATCGGCCAGGGGAAGCTGCGGTAGTCCTCGTACATCTCGGGCAGCACCGGGTCGTCGAGGAGCGCGCGGCTGCGTGCCAGCAGCGCGGCGAGCTCGCGCGGGGCGATGCGTGCGCGGAAGGGCTCGGTCGCCGCGTCCTCCGCCTCCAGGAGTGCGCAGACGCGGCGGATGTCGTCCTGCCAGGCATCCGGGATCACGGTGCCCGCGTAGTCCCACACCACCGTGCGGAGCTTCCGCTGCGCGTGGAAGCACAGCCCGTTGTCGATGCCCCAGACGTGCCCCGCGGGGTCCAGGAGCAGGTGCCCGCCCTTGCGGTCCGCGTTGTTGGTGATCAGGTCGAACACCGCGAAGCGCACCAGTTGCTCGTCCAGCACGTCCCGATCGCGGAGCTCGAAGTAGTGCTCGCGCGGGTCGTGCTCGATGTAGAGCTGCATCGAACCGATGCCGTGCGGGCCGCTGCGCTCCACCGTGGGCGGCACGAGGTCCCAACCGAGCAGGCGGGAGAGCTCGAACGCCGCGATCTCGCGCTCGTACAGGCCGTCGGGGAAGTCGTGCAGTGGCTGCTCGCCGCGCCTCGGCTTGTAGATGCCGGTGCCCGCGCCGTGCTCGGGGTGGGCGAGGTGCGCGATGAAGACGTAGTTGGACGAGTTGTAGACGAGGTCGATCGCGCCGATCTCGGCGTCGCGCAGCGCGGCCTCCACGTTCGGGTCGTGCGCATCCCACGTGGGGAGCGGGGCGTCCTCGCCGGCGTCGCTCGTCATGGCGTCGATTGTAGGCGCGGGCGTCTCCGGCGTGAGACGAGAGGGCGCTACCCCGTCACGACCTCGCGGTCGCGGATGCCGAGGCCGACGCGCATCGCCTCGGCGTGCATCATCATCGTCGCCGTCGCGGGGAGCGCCGCGTCCAGCGTGCGCTTCGCTGCCTCGATCGCCTCCGGGGCGAGCCCCGCGTCGCGCAGGGCGTCCGCGTTGGCGCGCACGGGCTGCGCGAGGAAGCGCGCACCGGAGCGCGCGTAGAAGTAGAGCGCGCGCCCGCGCCGCCGGAAGTCCGGATAGGCGACCAGGTGCTGCAGCTCCTCCCACGCGACCTGCAGGTAGCCCGGCCACGCCGCCACCGCGCGGTACAGGTCCGGGGCGGCGTCCACGCCCAGCGCCTCTGCCACCTCGGGCAGGGGCTGGGTGGCGGGCGGAACGAGGCGCGCCGGCAGCGCGAGGTGCGCGCGTTCGCGGTCCGTCAGGTCGCGCGCGTCCGGGCGGCCCTGCCCGCCAACCTGCGGCCGGTCGAACGCCTCCGCCAGCGCCGCGATCACCAGCAGCAACTGCGGCTGCGCGTAGTGGAACAGGTCGACCGTCGCCTCCAGATCCGCGAGGTCGCCGAGCGACAGGCCGGCGTCGAGCAAGTCTGCGCGCGTCAGCTGCGGCTCGTACACCGCCTCGACAGCGTCGATCGCCATGTCCGCCATGTAGCGCGCGCTGCCGAGGAAGCCCGCCGTCGCCACCGAGGGCGCGATCTGCGGCCAGACGAACGCGAGGTAGCCCTCGGCCTCCGCGAGGCGCGCGAGCGGCTCCGGCGTGTACGGCACGCGCAGCGCCGCGCGCATCTCCGCGAGGATCGCGTCGGCCTCGGCGGTCATCGGCGACGGAGCATCCGAGTGGCGCGAGCGAGGAAGGCGCGCAGCATCCCGGGGGGGCGGGTGCGCTCTCGGATCAGCGTGCACGCCTCGGCGGTGCCCACGAGCACGGGCTGCCGCCAGTCGCGCAGCGACGGGGCGCGCGGTGGCTCGTCGGCCGCCGCACCGTGCGTCCGCGGGGGCCGGTCCGGCGCCTCGAAGCGTTCGAAGCGCTGCCATGCGCCGCCGCGGCGCACCCACGCCTCGCGTCCGGCGGACTGCGCGAGGAGCACGCCGGCGGCGACGTCCCAGATGCGCGGCCCCCAGAAGGTGGCGGAGGTGAACACGCCGGCCGCGACCAGCGCCGCCTCGATCGCGATCGAGCCGGTCACGCGGTGCTCCCACTCCTTCGTCCCGCCCGGAGCGCCGCCCGGCGCGGCGGCGAGCGCGCGGCGCACCACCGTCTCGCGCGCGGGCACCTCCACGCCGTCCAGGTGGAGCGGGGAGCCCGCGTGCGCGTGGTAGACGCCGGGGCCGAGCAGGTGCGTGGAGGCGCACCAGATCGCCGCGGCCACGGGCACGCCGCGGTGCAGCACGCCCACGGACACCGCGAACAGCGGGAAGCCGTTCACGAAGTTCGCCGTGCCGTCGATGGGGTCGATCACCCAGACCACCTCGGCGTCCGCGTCCGGGTGGGTGTCCACCTCCTCGCCGACGACGGCGTGCGCGGGGAAGCGGTCGGCGACGCGCTCACGGACCAGCGCCTCCACGGCGCGGTCCACCTCCGACACCGGGTCGTTCGTGCTGTCCTTGCCCTTCGCGTCGGGCTTGTACT
>JBFWQJ010000135.1:0-7939 GCA_050249515.1 Dehalococcoidia bacterium
CTCGCCTACTCGCTGGAGGAGGTCGCCGACGCCATCGGCATCAGCAAGTCGTAGGTGGAGGGCCTCGTCGGCTCCGGCCGCATCCCCAGCGTGAAGCTGGACGGCCGCCGCCTGGTCCGCCTCGAAGCACTGTCGGCCTTCCTCGCCTCGCTCGAGGCGGAGACGGCCGCGGAGATTGGGAGATCTGCGTGAGTATCGAATTGGGCGTCACCGCCAAAGACCGGATCACCGGTTTCGAGGGCGTCGCGACCGGGTTCGTCGTCTACATCAGCGGCTGCAACCAGGCACTGCTCGTCGCCAAGTCGGTCGACGGCAAGGAGGGCGTCGCCTCCTGGTTCGACGAGCAACGCCTCGAGGTGAACCCACTGGTCGAGGCGATCCGCCTCGATAACAGCAAGACGCCGGGCTTCGACGCCCCACCCCCGGTCCGCTAGTTGACCGCGCACCGCCCGCGGCCGCCGTAGAGAGCCCGGACATGGAGACGGCGCGGTGGGGAGTCCGCGCCGTCTCGCCTCGCACCAACGTCCTGAGGCGCGCGCCGCCATCCGTGGAAAGAACCGCGACGCGCACCCGCTGTCCACCCGCAGGAGGACCAGCACCGTGAATGCTACCCCGAGCGCGCCCGAACGCGCTTCCGTCCCCACCTGGCAGTCCCTCATCACCGAGGTGGTAACCGGCCAGGCCCGCATCATCCGCGAGCACGAAGGCCACTCGCCCGGCGATGACCATCACCCGCTCGGCCGCATCATCGTCCACCGCGCGGACGGCACCGTATGGGAGGCCCGCGCGGACGACGTCGCCGCCGTGCAGTGGGCGGACACCGACGCCCGGCGCCTCATCGGCCTGCACCGCCAGGACCTCGCGCGCCTGGACCGGCTCCGCGCCGAGAACAAGCACCCGCCGATCGACCCCACGCCCTTCGAGCCCACCTGGCTCGCGCTGCAGCTGGAGGTCGGCGCCGGCATCGCCCGCCTCGTCCTCGCCGAGCCCACCGCGACGGACGCCCGCGAGCTCGCCCGCACCGTCGTGGAGCGCGCGGATTGCAGCATGTGGGAGGCCTTCGCGGCCGACCCGCGCACCATGCCTGCTCTGCGCCTCACCCAGTGGGAGGCCGAAGCGTTCCGCCGCGTCGATCGCCACTACGCGGACCGCGCGCGCCGCCTCGAGCACGAGGTCGCCGGCGCCCTCGACCGCGCCCGCATCGCCGCCCCCCTCGTCGCCGTCGGCGATGCGCGATGAGCGCGCTCGCCCTCGCCGCGATGCTGTTGGTGCTATCCGTCCAGCCCTCCATGCCGCTCGTCCTGATCGCGGAGCCCGTTGTCACGGTCGTGGAGGCGGGCAACGCGCGTGTCACCACGGAGCGCCGCGGTGCCACCAGTTGCGCCGCCACCCGTGCCCAGGACGGCCGCCTGCTCCGCGCGCAGGTCGAGCGCATCGAGGCGGTGCCCGGATCGGTAGAGCACGAGCTGGCGCACGCAGCCTCCTGCGTCGCCACCGGCGGCATGACGGGCGGCCTGCTGCCGCACGCCTGCACATGGCCGGACTGCGAGCACGAGTGGGTGGACTGGGCGCTCGCGCACCCGGAGCAGGCGGCCGCGATCATCGACGCCCGCCGCGTGGCCCTGGCGGCGTCCCGATGACCCCGCTCCTGGAGGCCACCACGATCGGCGTCGCGATCGCGCTCTATGCGCTCTTCGCGTGGGCGCTGCTCAATCGCCGCCCGCGACCGGAGGACGGGGCAGCACCGGACGATCGGCTGCCCCCGGCCCCGTCCGGCTGTCGCGCGTACGGCTGCGAGTCCCCGCGCGGCACGCGCCTCGTGTCCATGGACAACGGCAAGTCCTACTGCCCCCGCTGCGCCGAGGAGATCGAGGCCAGCGGCTGGGCGAAGCCCGTCCGCAACGCCACCCGCGATGGAGGTGCCTCATGACCGCGCGCGAAGACTTCATCCAGCACTTCATCGAAGGCGTCCGCCACGAGCTGGAACGCATCCTGCCCGAGCAGGCGCCCGAGAGCATGGAGGGCATGCTGCTGCTCATCGTCCCCGGCAGCGGTCTCTCCGTGGTCCAGGCGGGGACGATGGCCGGCACGGCGGAAGGAGTGTCGCCGCCGGCCGCGGTGCTGGGGATGGCCCTGCACGCCGTCACGCATCACCAGCCCGCCCACCACTCGGCGATCGTCCGGCGCGACACGGACGAGCCCGCCGCCGTCGCCCAGGCGCGCGCCGTCGTCGAGCAGCTCGGCGGACTCGACGCGGTGCCCGGTTCCCATTCCTCGCCCTCAGCTGAGGAGGCGAAACAGGAACCGCCCGCCCGCGAGGACGGCGGCGACTACCCGGCGACCGGCTGGGGGTGCCTGTGATGGCGCACACACCCCTGCCCACCGAGAGCGGCGAGCCGCAGTGGTGGCTCATCCCCGACTACATGCGCGAGCCGCTGCGCGCCTACCTGGAGGACCACCGCCGCCCCGGCGACTTCCTGCAGTCCGTCATTCGCAACGATCTGCGTGACGCCGTCCAGCGCGCGGACGGGCTGAACGGCCTCGCGCTGTCGGGCTACGTCGTCTTCCTCAACGCCTGGGCTCCCGCCGCGGCGTGGGGCAGCCCGGCGGCGCTCGAGGCGTGGGTCGCCGCCTGCCCGAGGGAGCTCGACTACATGACGCCGCAGCCGGCCACCGCCGGGCCGTACGCGCACCTCCCGCGCATCGAGGACCTCCGATGAGCGCGGCCGAGTTCGGCACCTGCGCGCACGAGGGCTGCACGGCCGCCGCGATCACCATCGTCAACGGCACCGCGCCGTGCGGCGACCACATCGACTGGGCGATGAAGGCCGCGGCCGCGCCGCTGAAGGCGCTGCGTCGCGCCCTCGATGAGTCCGCCCGGGACGGGGGCGGCGCGTGATGCACGACGTCTTCGTCCTGTTCGTCCTGCTGTCCCTCATCGGCATCGTCGTCACCGCGCTGCTGCTCATCGTCACCGCGGCGCTGTGGCTGGACGAGCTCGCGCGGCGCGCGTGGGCCGCCGCGCCCGGCCTGGTGCGCGGTGGCGCGGAGCTGTGGGCGCTGTTCCTGCCGCCCGGCATCGTCCCGCGGCCGCCGGTGCCGAAGCAGCCCCCCTGGTGGCGCGGCCTCGCCCGCGTCCCCCGCCGCATCCCCGCCGTCCCGCCCGCCCCGGTCGCGCCGCCGCGCCCGGAGCACACCGCTCGAGGAGTCCGTTCATGACCGGAGAGTTCACCCCGCTCGGCCTGGCGATCGTCGCCCTGGTCGTCGCGGCGGCCGCCGTGTTCCTGGTGCGCCAGTGGTGGCGCGCCGAGCTCGACCAGTGGCAGCACGCGCTGCCCGCGCGCGAGAGGGGCGGCCGCCGATGACCACCGCACAGTCCAGTCTCGTCTCCGCGGTCGCCCGCGGAAGCAGCCCGGCGATCGCCGAACGCATCGGCCATGAGCTGCGCCGGCTGCGCGTCGGGCGCGAGCTCTCGCAGTCGGAGCTGACGCGCCGCGCGGGCATGCTCACGCAGGCCTCGCTCTCCAACTACGAGAACGGCAAGCGCCTCGTCCCGCTGGACACGCTCATCCGCCTCGCCGAGGCCCTGCAGGTCGACCTCGACGTCCTCATCGACGCCGGCGTCCGCGCCCACGACCAGGGCGGTGCGCGATGAGCGCCGACGTCCTCGCGCAGCTGCGCCGCCTCGCCAACGACCCCGGCGCCACGCCCGGCGAGCGCGAGGCCGCGCGCCTCGCCTACGGCCGCAAGGCGGAGCGCCTCGGCGTCGCGCCCCGCACCATGCGCCTGCCCGGCGCGAAGCCGGCGGCGCTCGCGGAGCACGGCACCTACATGCGCGCGACCACGTGCACCAACGGCTGCCCGGAGTGCGGCCCGCTGCGCACGCGGATCCGGGAGCAGCAGCGCGCCCGCAACGCCGCGAGGAAGTCGGGTGCCGCATGACCGTCCCCCACCTGTTGCCGGAGAAGCCCATCGACACGGTCGCGACGCTCCGTGAGCTGCGGGCGCTGCTCGAGGAACACGACGCCGGCGGCGCACGGCTCCGCGCGCTGGTGCCTGCGATCGAGGCGATCATCGCCGGCACCCCCAGTCGCCTGGCGCAGTGCCCCGAATGCGGCCACGCCTTCGACGTGATGCACACGGACGAGGTGGTCCGCTCCGGCGACCTCGTGGTCAACCTCACCGCGAACGTGGTCACCCGGGCGGGCGAGCACATCCACCTGTCCCGCCGCGAGTGGGATCTGCTCGCGTACCTCGTGCGCCGGCCGGGGCACGTGGTCCACCACAACGAGCTGCTGACGGGCGCCTTCGGCCCGGAGTACCGCGCCGACCTGCGGTACCTGCGCGTCTGGATCAGCCGCGTCCGCGGCCGCATCGGTGCGGAGTACCTGGTCAACGAGGCCGCCCGCGGCAACCGGTTCGTGATCCTCCCCGTCCGCGATGGCGCGGCATCTGAGGAGGCGTCGGCGTGACGCTCAACTTCGGGCCCCCGGTGCCCGCGCTCGTCGACCGCCCGCACCCGATCCTCGACCTGCTCTGCCCGGTGCCCGTGTGCCGGCACGCCATCCGCGATCACTTCGCCTACCAGGGTCCCTGCGCCGCCTGCTGGGCGGAGGGCGTCACCGTGATCTGCCGCGGCCTCCACGACCGCCGCTGGCCGAAGGCGGTGGCGTGATGGGGCAGACACGCGCGCTCTTCTGCGACGAGGAGTCATGCAACCGCCTCGGTGCAATCGGCTACACGGGGCACTGGATCGAGGTGCCCGCGCTCGATGTCGACTTCTGCTCCGTCACCTGCGCGCTCGAGTACTCCGTCGGCTTCCTGTTCGACGGCGATCGCACGCTCATCGATGCGGCGGTGGATCGCCGCGCCGCCATCAACCCGGAAGCCCGCGCCGAGGCGGCCGCTTGGCGCGCCGCGCACGAGGAGCTGCTCCGTGCCTAGCCTCCACATCGGCACGCTGCCCGGCGAGGCACCGTTCGAGCTCGACCTGGACCGCTTCGCGGACGAGGGCGCGCGCGTCGGGCTGTTCGCCTCCAGCGGCGCCGGGAAGGGCTACCTCCTCGGTGTCCTCCTCGAGGAGCTGATCGCCGCCGGCTACCCCGTCGTGATGGTCGACCCGGAGGACGAGCTCTGGACCTTCCGCGAGGCGGGCGCGTTCGTCGTCGGCGGCCGCCACGGCCACGTCCCGCTGCCGGCCGTACTCGCCGAGCTGGTGCCGCTCGCGCGCGAGGTGATCGCGCACTGCCTCGCCACCGCCACGCCCGTCGTCTTCGACCTGGACGGCCTGGGCGGTGACGAGATCACGCACGCCTTCGAGTTCATCGCCGGCGAGTACTGGCGGCAGATCAACGAGACGCGGCGGCCCTCCGTCCTCGCGATCACGGAGGCGCACCTGGTCGCCCCGCAGGCGCTCCCCCGCGGCGCGTCGCCCGGAGTCGTGCTGCCTCGGCTCCTGAGCGGCGGCCGCAAGCGCGGCGCGATCACGCTGCTGGAGACGCAGCGCCTGGCGGAGATCGCGAAGGCGGTGATCAACCACTGCAACGTCCGCTTCATCGGCCGCATCGACGACGCGGACGACTACGCCCGCGTCGCGAAGGGGATGCCGCGCGCCGTGACGTTCGAGGAGGTCAGCAGCCTGCAGCGCGGCACGTTCTACGTCCCGCGTCTCGCCGGCGCGGAGCCGGTGCGCGTCCGCGAGCGCCGCGTCACGCACGGCAGCGGCACCCCCGCCGGCGGCGGCGAGCTCACCGTCCGCCCCGCCGCGGCCGCGCAGGAGCGCGCGATCGCGCAGCTGGCGGAGCGCCTCGCCGCGATCAGCCCGGAGCCCGTCCCCGCGGGCGACCCAGCGACCGGAGGGAGCACCTCCGGTGAGAGGGCCCGGGAGGCCGCCGTACCCCCGGCGGCGAGGGGGCGGCGGCGTCGCGACGCCACGCTCGAGCAGCCGACCGACGCTGCCGCCCCGACCACGCGCCGCGAGGCGCACCTCGACGCGGAGGTTGCACGCCTGCAGATGGCGCTCAGTGGCGTCCGCGATGACCTCGAATCCGCCCGCATGGACGTCGAGCAGCTGCAGCACGAGAACGAGGAGGCCTACGCGCAGGTCGCTGCGCTGGAGCGTGCCCTGGAGCCGTGGGACGCCGTCGCGCTTGCACTGACCACCGCCCTCGCCGGACGCGGAACCGTCGGCGGTGAGGGCGATGCGGGGGCAGCGGCCGCGGGACGGCCGGCGGGGATCGACGAAAGCCGAATCATCGAGCTGATCCGCCGGCACGCCCCGGGCATGAGCGCGCCCGAGCTCGTGCCCATCGAGGCGCTCCGCGCGCGCTACCTCGAGGCGGCGGCGCAGCGCCTGGTCGCCGTCATGCGCGGCCTCGACCCCGACGAGCGGGAGGCGCTGCTGTTCCTGCTCACGCGCGACGCCTTCATCACCATCAACGCCGTCGCCGTCGGGATCTCCGGCAGCGACAGCGTCCGCGAGCGCTGGTCGAAGGCCCTGACCGGCCTCGCCGGCCGCGACCTCGTGGTTATCGGCGGGAGCGGCCGCAGCGGCCGCCGCGCCAACGTCGACGCCTGGGTGCGCAGCGCCCTCGCGCCCCATCAACCCACCGACGCCGAGGTCACCGCGGTCCGCGACCGCGCCCTCTCCGTCCTCATGTCCGAAGGAGGCTCGTAGTGCCCGACCCGCAACCCCTCACCATCGGCCGCATCGTCCACGTCCGTCTGCCCGCCGGAGCGCACAAGGGCGAGTGCCGCCCGGCGCTCGTCGTGCAGGTCTGGAGCCTCGGGTGCGCCAACCTGCAGGTGTTCCTGAACGGCCACAGCGATGACGGCCATGGCCTGTTGACGCTGGCCCCTGGCGCGATCGCCCTCGCGACCAGCGTCACCGAGGACGCGGACCCGCCGATCGATGGCGGGCCGCTGTGGCACTGGCCGGAGCGCGCCTAGTCGCCCACCCAGCGCCTCGCCCCCTCACCTCATCAGACCCCACGAAGGGAAGCACCCATGGATCTCGATCTCGACAACCTCGACTGGAAGGACTTCGAGCAACTTGCCGCCGCCGGCGCGAAGCACAACGGCGTGGAGGAGCTGATGCGCACGTTCATCACCTCCCTGCAGGACGGCGTCCCGCGGCGCTTCACGCCCCCCCCCCAGCCGCTCCAAGAAGCCGCTGGTCGTGGCCGGCAACAACAAGCGCAACCTCCTGAAGCGCGCGGCAGCGCTCGCCGAGGAGACGGGCTTCGCGCGCTACGCGCACCTCCGCGTCGCCGTCTACGAGCCGCCCGAGGGCGGGTCGCCGCAGGTCATCGCCGCCATCCCGTTCCCGGGTCTCGCCGGGCAGTACCAGGGCCGCTGGTCCGCCGACGTCGGCGCGTGGAACGAAGTCCCGGAGGCGGCTACGCCCCGCCCTACGTCGCCGTCCCCCTGGCGGGCGTTCACGGGGGCCCCGCCCGCGGAGCCGGCGAAGGAGCCGGAGCCGGTGGCGGCCCAGGCGTGACCACCGCCGTCGCCGAGCGCCCGCGGCACCTGGTGCACGCCTACCTCGGTGGGCGGTGCCAGGACTGCTCGCGGTGCGCTCGGTGCGGCGGCCGCTGGAATGAGACGGCGCGCGACGAGTTCGGCGGTGAGGACCCGCACTGCATCACCTGCGGCGCGCGTCCCCTCGTCGACGGCGCGAGCCTCGGCGACCCGACGGCGCGCGAGCCCGGGAAGCTGCGCCGGCGGGAGCCGAGCCACGGGAGGCAGCGACTGTGACGACGCACGGACGGATGGTCGCCGCGGAGCTCATCGCGCTTGCGGTCCTCGCGGGCATCGACGCGGTGGGTGCGGTGCTGTGGGCACGCGCCAACGGCTGGCCCGCGGCCGCCGTGCTCCTCGCGGTCATCCACGCCATCCGCGGCGCCACGCTCCGCAGCGTCTACGGCCACCTGTGCCTGCT
>JBFWQJ010000136.1:0-7899 GCA_050249515.1 Dehalococcoidia bacterium
CCGGCGACGAGGAGCGTGATCACGCTGCCCACAGCCATCAGCAGCAGCGCTTTGCCGAGGTTCAACACGAGTGGCTCCTCGCCCGGCCCGCCGCGTGACATCGCGGTGCGATGTCGCGACGACATCGTAGGACGACGTCCGGGCACGAGCCAGCGGGCCGGGGCGGGGGTCAGGACGTCGCGGTGCGCCGGCGCCCGCGGTGCGGCGCCACGGGCTGGTGGTGCTCCGCGTCACCGCCGCGCGTGCGAGCACGCGGGCTGGGGACCAGCGCGGACAGGCTGTCCAGCAACGGCCGGCCGTCCTCCAGCAGCGCCGTCTCCTGGCGCTGCGCGGCGGACTCGATCAGGCGGCACGCCTGCGCCGTGGGCGTGACGGCGGGATCGGCGCCGGTGCGGGGCGCGGGACGGCGCCTGACCAGGCCGCGCCGCTCCAGCGTGTTCACCACGCGGGTGACGGTGGCGCGCGGGAGGCTGGCGCGCTCCGCCAGCTCCGCCGGCGTCGGCGCGGGATCGTGGCGTGCCCCGCAGAGCATCACGAGCACCTCGTGCTGCCGAGGCGACAGGCCGGCCTCACGCGCGAAGCGTGCCTCGCGGCCCAGGATCTTCTTGACGCGGTGACGGAACTCGGCCCAGGCGGTGAAGTCGTGCGACTGCTGGCTCATCGCGCACCCTCCGATGTCTCGGGGTCCCTCGCGCTCGGAAAAGTCCGCCCACTATTGCCCGCACCACCACATCTGTAAAGGGTGCGCCGATCGCGGAATCCGAAGCCGCACCCGCCGGCAGGCGCACATCTGTGCAGCACCCCTCGACGCCATCGAGGCGGCCGCGCGCGCCGTCTCAACCCTCCCGTGCGCGGCAGCATGCCTCGCACAACCTGAATGACGTGTCAGTAGACAAGCACTCCCCGGAATTGCCAGTATCACGGCACGATATCGTGCACAGATATCGCAGGCCGATGTCAGGACCCCGATATCGGCGCACTGCCGGATCCGGGTGCACACGGGTCCGGCATTTATTTCCGCGGAGGGAACAACTATGTCGAATGATTACTGGACTCGACTCCAGGCGTCCCGCCTGACGCGTCGAGGTGTGCTGCGAGGTGGGTTCGTGGCCGGCGCGGGGCTCGCCGGCGCCGCGCTCATCGGCTGCAGCAGCGAGAAGCGCTCCATTCAGGACGCGGCGCCGACCAACGCGCCCGGCGCTGCCGCGACGCAGCCGGCGGCGCCCGCGCCGTCCGAGGAGCGCGCCGGCATGCCGGTGGTGAAGGGCACCCCGAAGAAGGGTGGCACCTGGACCTCGCCGGTCCTCGAGACCTACGTCACGCACGACCAGCACACCGCCGTCTCCAACTCGGAGTGGCAGATCATGGGCGAGCGCGCGATCGAGCGCGAGGAGTGGACTGGCAAGCTCCGTCCGAACCTCGTCGAGTCGTGGGAGATCCCCGACAAGAGCACGTTCGTCCTGAAGGTGCGCAAGGGCGTCAAGATGCACCCGCGCGCGCCGTGGAACGGCCGTGAGTTCGACGCCGCGGACGTGGCGTGGAACCTGAACCGCATCGCCGGCAACACGGCGGAGGCGGAGAAGCAGCCGAAGGGCAAGTTCCAGCGCCGCACCACGATGGAAGGCATGTCGAAGGTCGAGGCCGTCGACAAGAACACCGTCAAGATCACGATGAGCAAGCCGAACAGCGCGCTCATCGCCGGCATCAGCGAGATCCGCAACATCATGATGCCGAAGGAGATCGTGGACATCGGGTTCTCGGACCCGATGAAGTTCGGCGGCATGTCGCCGTTCATGATCACGGAGTTCAAGGAAGGCACGCGCGAGGTCTACGAGCGCGTCGACACCTACTGGCGCCAGGGCGAGCCGCACCTGGACAAGGTGGTCCAGGTGGTCATCCCGGACCGCGCCGCGATCCTCGCTGCGTTCGTGTCCAAGCAGGTCAGCCACATGAGCTCGCCGACCGCGCAGGAAGTGAAGACGATCCAGGACTCCCGCAAGGACGCCCTGCTCTACTCCTACGTCGGCGTGAACTACCAGTTCCTCATGCTGAACTTCGCGCACAAGCCGTTCCAGGACGTCCGGGTCCGCAAGGCGATGAACCTGGTCGCGAACCGCGAGGAGATCGGGAACGGGTACCACGGCTCCGGCTGGGGCTACCTGGCCGCCCTGCACCCCGCCTTCCCGGAGGCGTGGACGGAGGACCAGGTCAAGAAGCTCCCCGGCTGGTCCAAGGAGACCAAGGAGAAGGACCTGGCGGAGGCCGCCAAGCTCATGGAAGCCGCGGGCTTCAAGGACGGCGACGGCCTTGAGTTCGAGATGATGCACAAGCCCAAGGCGGACAACCGCGAGAACGCGCTCCGCTTCCAGGCCCAGATGACCAAGCAGTTCCCGAAGGGCAAGTTCTCGATCAAGGCCCCGGAGACCGCGGTCTTCGACAAGGCCCAGGCCGGCAAGGAGTTCATCTCGATCTCCAACGACTCCACCATGCAGCCCGCCGCTGCGCTGGAGGCGTTCGCCCGCTGGCACAGCAACGGGTCCCGCAACTACGGCCAGTTCAAGAACGCGGATGCGGACGCGCTGCTGGACAAGGCGCTGGGTGAGACCGACGAGAAGGCGGTGAAGGAGGTCTTCAACGACTTCCAGAAGAAGTGGGTCGAGGAGTGGCTGCCGCACATCCAGTTCTACGCGACGCCCGTCCGCCACTTCGTGCAGCCGGACATCGGTGGCTTTGACAAGCTGCTGGGCCCGTGGGACAGCGGCCGCGGCATGACCTTCAAGCTGGGCCGCATCTACAACGTCTAACCCCTCGCCCGTCGGGCGTCCCACGCGGGACGCCCGGCAGCGGGACGCACACACACGAGGACCCCGGTCGGAGGGGGCGCGTCAGCGCCCTCCCCGCCGGGGTCCTCGCTCGTCCCGGGGCGCGCTAGGAGGAGCGGCCGGAGGACGCGCGCCGGCGCGTGGGAGCGGGTGCCGGCGCGCTGGTCTGCTTCGCGGCCCGGGACGCGCGCGTGCGGGGCGCGGGGGCGGCCGCCGGGGCCTTGCGCGCGGCACGCGGCGCGGGCGTCGGCTTCGAGGCGGCGCGCGGCGCGGGCCGAGGCGCGCCCGCTGCCATCCCGTCCGCGCGGAGCAGCTTCGACAGGGAGCCGATGAGCTCTCGGCCCGCCTCGCCCAGGTCGGGCTGCAACTGGTCGGACACGGAGTCCAGTGCGCGGCGTCCCTGCGCGGTGAGCTTCACGGACACGGCGCGCCCGACGCCCGTGGGCTCGCGCCGCACCAGCCCCGCCTGCTCCATGCGGTTCACCAGCTCCACGGTGCTGTGGTGGCGGAGCTGGAGGCGCTCCGCGAGGTCGCCGATCGTCGGCGCCTCGTTCCGCGGGTAGCCGCGCACGGCCAGCAGCAGCTGGTGCTGCTGCGGCTCCAGACCGTGGTCACGCGCCGCCGCTTCCGCCGTCCGCAGGTAGCGGCGGATCTGGTAGCGGAACTCGGACCAGGTCTCGTAGTCCAACTCAGCTCGAGCCATTGACGCGTCCTTGCAGAGGGTGGGAGCCCGCCGCGCTTGTGTGGGTATTGAGCGCCCGTTCCGCGGTTGGTGCAAGCGGTCCGCGAGGTCCGCCCACCACAGCCGTGGTGGCCTCGTCTCCCGCCTTCCCTGTATGGGGGTAACGAGCGGCGGCGACGCGCCGTTCCGCGGCGGCGCGCGCGTCGTACGCTGGAGGTATGTGGACGCGCGCGTGCCGGATCGCCTGTTCGCTGCTGGTGCTGACCGTCGCCGCGTGCGCGCCGTCCGGCGGCCCCGAGGCGCCCCCGGCCACCTCGTCCCCGGCGTCCTCGCCCCCTGCGTCCCCGACGAGCACGCCCGCCTCCACGGCCACCTCCACGCCCTCGCCCTCGCCCGCACCGGCACCGGCACCGGCGGCCGCCTCGTTCGACCTGCGGGCGCAGCGGCTGCGCATCCCGGCGCTCGGCCTGGACGCACCGGTGGAGGGCAGCCGCGTGGTCCCGGACACCTCCACCCCACCGCCGGGCTGCCCGGCGCCGCCGCCCGGGCAGACGACGCTCACCGTCCCGGACCGCGGCCTCGCCACGCCCATCGAGACGATCGAGGGGCTGGAGCACAAGGCGTGGATCTTTGGCCACAGCCGCTGGGCCGGGGAGCCCGGGCTGCTGTTCCCGCTGCCTCGACTGGAGCGCGGCGACGAGGTGTTCGTGGACGGCGTGGACCGCGCCACTGACCGGCGCGTCACCGGCCGACGGTACGTGGTGGACGGCCTCTACCTCACCGACATCGAGAGCGGTGGCGCACTCGTCAGCGCCGCCCCGGCGGGCGCCTCGCCCGTCCCGCAGGTGCTGCTGCAGACGAGCGTGCGCGAGGACGGTGGCGGGAAGGCGTGGATCCTCGACCGCGCGCAGCTGCTGGCGAAGGCCGAGAACCTGGTCCAGGGCGACCTGGATGATCCCTGCAAGTACCTCCTCTTGTTCGTCGTCGCGCGCGCCTCGTAGCGGTGCGCGCAGGCCGGTACGAGCGCGGCCTCGTGCGGTACCATCCCGCTGCGCCGGTTGGTTGGCGCGCAGGGGGAGGCCACCATGCCCGGAGTGTTCGAGGGATTCACGGTCGTCGAGCTGGCGGACCGCCGCAATCAGTTCGTGGGCAAGCTCTTCGCTGAGTCCGGCGCGCGCGTGATCCAGGTGGAGCCGATCGCGGGCAGCCCGGCGCGCTGGACCGGCCCCTTCGTGGACGACCAGCCGGACGCGGACCGCTGCCTGGACTACTGGTTCTACAACACCGGCAAGGACAGCGTGTGCATCGACATCACGCGCGCGCCGGGGCAGGAACTGCTGCGCCGCATCCTCGCGACCGCGGACGTGTTCGTGGAGAGCACGAGGCCGGGGACGCTCGCCGCGCTCGGGCTGGACTACGCGTCCGTCTCGAAGGACCACGACGCGCTGATCTACCTGTCGCTCACGGACTTCGGCCAGGCCGGCCCGTGGGTCGACTACGAGATGAACGACCACGCGCACCTCGCCTCCGGCGGCGTGATGGGCAGCAGCGGCTACTCCGACCCGAAGGAGACGCCGATCGGCGGGCAGCGCAACCACGCGTTCAGCATGGCGAGCATCGTGGCGACGCACACGGTCACCGCCGCGCTGTGGGAGCGCGCCGCGAGCGGCCTCGGCCAGTACCTCGACGTCGCGATCCACGATGTGGTCGCGGTGAGCACGGAGGCGGCCGTGCCGCAGTGGCTGTGGTACAACCAGCCGCTGCTGCGACAGACCGGCCAGCACGCGCGCCCGACGGTGGGCCGGCCGGCTGCGATGCCGACGGCCGACGGGAAGTTCATCCAGGGCTCCAACGCGCAGTTCAACGACCGCAACTGGCCACAGTTCGTCGCGTGGCTGAAGGAGGTCGGCGTCGGCGAGGACCTGTGGGACGAGAAGTGGAACGACGCCACGTACCGCGGCGCGAACCTGCGCGCCGTCATCGACCCGGTCCTCGAGGCGCTCTGCGAGAAGGTGCCCGCGGACGAGGCGTTCGTGCGCGGCCAGACCGTCGGCATCCCGTGGACCGTGATCCGCGCGCCGGAGGAGAACCTGGCGTTCAAGCACTTCCAGGAGCGCGGCTACTGGGCGGAGGTGGAGCAGCCGGAGATCGGCAAGGCCGTCACCTTCCCGCGCGCGCTCTTCTCCAGCGACGAGCTGGGCTCGCGCCCCGCGCGCCGCGCGCCGCACCTGGGTGAGCACACGCGCGCGATCCTGGCCGAGGTCGGCGTGGACGAGGCGACCGTCGCCGCGTACCTCCAGACCGGCGTGGTGCACGCGGCCGCGCAGTCCTCGCCCGCGACGCCGAAGCCGGCGCCGGCGCGGATCGACGTGCGCCCGACGTTCGCGAAGGAGCGCACGGCGCACACACCCACGCTGCCGCAGAACTTCCTCAACGGCACGCGGATCATCGACCTGTCGTGGAAGACGGTCGGGCCGGTGTCGGCGCGCATGCTCACGCCCTACGGGGCCGAGGTCATCCACATCGAGCCGCCGCTGCGCCCGGACGACCACCGCTTCCACGCGACGCCGACGAAGGGGCCGTCCACGGACGGCCGGCAGGAGTGGAAGGGCCGCCCGTGGCGCGCGGACAGCAACGCCACCCCGTATTACTCGGACCCGTACTGGAACTCGCTGCACAGCGGCAAGCTGGCCGTGAACCTGAACACGAGGCACCCGGAGGGCATGAAGCTCTTCCAGGAGCTGCTGAAGCAGAGCGACGCGCTGACGGAGAACTTCAGCGGCGGCGTGCTCACCAGCTGGAAGATGGGCTGGGAGCAGCTGCAGGAGCTGAACCCGCGCCTCGTCTACCACAGCACCTCCGGCTTCGGGCATCGAGGTGAGTGGGGCGGCTTCCGCTCCTACGGGCAGATCGCGCAGGGGGCGAGCGGGCTGACGTTCACCAGCGGCCTGCCGGGCAAGATGCCCGCCGGGTGGGGCTACTCCTACATGGACGTCACCGGCGGCTGGTGCGGCGGCCTGGGCCTCCTCATGGGCCTGCTGCAGGCGAAGCGCACCGGGAAGGGCGTCCGCGTGGACTACGCGGTGACCGAGGCGGGCATGGCGCTCCTCGGGCCGTACTTCCTCGACTACCAGGTGAACGGCCGCCCGACGCGGCGGTCCGGCTTCCCGCCGGGCAACCACACGGAGTGGCCGGCGGTCGCGCCGCACAACACCTACCGCTGCGCCGGCATCGACCGGCAGGGGCAGGACTGGTGGGTGTTCATCGCCGCCCAGACGCAGCCGCAGTTCGAGGCGCTCTGCGGCGTGATGGGCAAGCCCGAGCTGCTGAGCGACCCGCGCTTCGCGACGAACGAGGCGCGCGTGGCGAACCAGGACGTGCTGGACGACATCATCTCCACGTGGACGGCGCCTCGACGTCGCTACGAGATCCAGACGGTGCTCCAGGCGGCCGGCGTCATCGCCGTGGCGGTGCAGGGCGCGGAGGACCGCGTGGAGTACGACGACCAACTGCGCTCGCGCGAGCTGTACCCCGTGATCGCCGCGCCCGAGGTGGGCGAGGTGGAGATCGAGCGGTTCGTGCCGCGGATGTCGCGGACGCCCGGCGCGGCCGCGTTCCGCGCACCGCAGCTGCGCGAGCACACGGAGTACGTGTACGGCGACCTGCTGGGCCTGAGCAGCGCCCGGATGCAGGAGCTGGAGCGCGAGGGCGTGATCTAGCGCGCCTCCGCACAAGCCCGACAACGAGAAGGGCGGAGCCTCGCGGCTCCGCCCATCCGTTGTCGGTCCGAGTCCCGCGCTAGGTGGCGGGGAGGATCGCCATGCCCACGCACATGAGGGACTTGAGGGTCGCCTCCACCAGCGGGAGCGCCTTCGCCGGCAGGGTGGCGTAGTGCAGCTCGTTCGCCGTCTTCGCGGCGGACGGGTCGTGCAGCGCCCACCACAGCATGTGGACGAAGGGCTTCGCCTTCGCGCACGACTCCGCGTCCTTGCGGACGAGGATGTAGGTGAACGAGGCGATCGGGTACGCCGTGTCGCCGTCCGGGTTCACGATCGAACCGCGGTAGTCGTCCGGCAGCTTCACGCCGGCGGCCGCGTCCGAGGTCGAGGCGATGCTCGCCGCAACGAACTTGCCCGCCTTGTTCTTCATCTCCGCGTGCGGCAGCTTGTTGGAGATGGCGTAGCCGAGCTCCACGTAGCCGATGGAGTTCTTGGTCTGCTTCACGCCGTTGGTGACGCCGGCGTTACCGGAACCACCCTGGCCGACCGGCCACTTGACGGCCTTCTGCACGCCGATCGAGGACTTCCAGTCCGGCGAGACCGAGGACAGGTAGTCGGTGAAGACGCCCGTCGTGCCGGAGGAGTCGGAGCGGCTGACGACGGCGATCTCCGCGTC
>JBFWQJ010000137.1:0-7845 GCA_050249515.1 Dehalococcoidia bacterium
TCCGTGCCGACGCGCGGCATCGGCGAGAAGCGCGAGAACGACCTGATCGCCGCCTCCGCGGAGCTCGGCATCTCCGTGCTCGCCGTGGCGCACCGCGCGGCATACGGCCCGCTGGGCGACGGTGTCCCCGACCTGGCGCCGAGGACACGCGGGGCGCTGCAGGGCTTCCTCGAGATCGTGGAGAGCCTGGCGGCGCAGCGGGACCACATGAGCGTCGCGCAGCTGCTCGACCGGCTGCTCGCGCAGGTGGACTACCGCGCCCACCTGCAGAAGACCGACCGCGAGCACGCGGACGTCCGCTGGGAGAACGTGCAGGAGCTCCGCTCCGTCGCCGCCCAGTACGACGAGGTGGAGGAGGACTCCTCGCTCGCCGCGTTCCTGGAGGAGGTCGCGCTCGTCTCCGACATCGACGACCCGGAGTCGGACCAGCCGGACGCGGTGACGCTGATCACGCTGCACTCCGCGAAGGGCCTGGAGTACGACGTGGTGTTCATGCCGGGGATGGAGGAGGGCCTGCTGCCCCACATCCGCGCGCTGGACGACCCGGCGCAGATGGAGGAGGAGCGGCGGCTCTGCTACGTGGGGATTACCCGCGCCCGCGAGCGCCTCTACCTCACGCGGGCCCGGCGGCGCTTCATGTTCGGCCAGGTGCGCGGCAACCCCGCGTCCCGCTTCCTGCGCGACCTCCCGGACGAGGACGTGGTGTCGCCGGTGGGCTCCACGCCGCGCCGCGAGGCCGACACCTGGGGCGCAGCCGACTCCGCCTCGCGCGGGGGCGGGCTGCGCGACGGGCGGGGCCTGCGCGCCGCCGCGGCGGCCCGGCGCGACGAGGATCAGACGGAGGTGCGCGCCTTCGCCCCGGGGGAGCGCGTGCGTCACAACACCTTCGGCGTCGGCACGGTGATCGGCTGCCAGGCCGTCCCGGGCGACATGCAGGTCACGGTGGCGTTCCAGGGGCAGGGCGTGAAGAAGATGCTCCAGTCGTTCGCGCGGCTGGAGCCGGCGAACGAGCACTCCGCCTGACGGCCTAGCGCACGCCGTCCCGCCGGTCGCGGTCGATGCGGCCGAAGCGCTGGCGCACCTCGAGCTGCTGCAGCACGTCGCCGCGACTCAGCACGCCGACCATGCGGCCGTCCTCCACCACGGGGAGCTGGTGGACGTCCCGCTCCGTCATCGCCCGGGTGGCCTCCAGCAGCGCGGTGCCGGGGAGGACGGTGATGATCTGCTCCGCGGGCACCATGATCTCGCGCGCGGTCTTCGTGCCGAGTTCCTCGGGCGGGACGGCCGCGAGGTCGGCGATCGTGAACAGGCCGATGACCGCGCTGGCGTCGCCGACGAAGATCGCGCGCTCGCCACGCCCGATGACGCGCTCGTCCACCACGCGCTGCAGGCGCGTCGCGGGGTCCACGGGGTCGGGAGCGCCGCGCATGACATCGCGCACGTAGACGCCCTCCAGCGCGCGCTCCAGCAGCATCTGCCCGTACGCGGTGTCCGCCGCCGTCTTCAGGAACAGGCCGATGAGCACGTACCAGAGGCCCGCGAGGTTGCCGTTCAGCGCGACGTAGACGCCGAGCGCGATCATGCCCCACGCCACCACCGTGCCACTGCGAGCCGCGATTCGCGTGGACCTCGTCAGGTCACCGGTGGAGGCCCAGACCAGCGCGCGGAGCACGCGGCCACCGTCCAGCGGGAACCCCGGCACGAGGTTGAAGATGCCGAGGATGATGTTGATGAACGCGAGGTACCACAGGATCTCGACGCCCTCGAAGTCCACGAACCACCACACCGCGCCGAGCGCGAGCCCGATGGCGATCGACGTCGCCGGGCCGGCGATGGCGATGCGGAACTCCTGCCCCGGCGTGCGCATCTCGCCGTCGATGTTCGACACGCCGCCGAAGAGGAAGAGCGTGATGGAGGGCACGCGCATGCCGTAGTGCAGCGCGACGAAGGCGTGCGACAGCTCGTGCAGGAGCACGGAGAGGAAGAAGGCGAGCGCGGCGACCACGCCGCCCACCAGCCTCGCCTGCGGGCTCCAGTCCGGCACCAGGCCGGGCAGCACGCCGCCCTGCAGGTTCCACGTCACGAGCAGGAAGATGATCACCCACGACCAGTGGACGCGGATCGCGATGCCGCGGACGCGCCCGATCATGAAGCCGCTGTTCAGGTCCATGTGATCGATGATACGCGCCCGCCGCACGCTCGTTTCGCGGCAGCCCGCGCGTGTGCCATGCCGGTGACGTTGCGAGTGGCGGCCGCGAGCGGCTGGGGGGCTAGGCGATGAGCGCGGCGAGCGTCGGCTCATCGAGCGCGACGCGCATGAGGCCGCCGGCGCGCTCCACCTTCGCCTCGCCGGAGAACGGCGCGGTGCCGAAGGTGCCCTCCAGGTCGCGCATCGTCTCCACCGTCCCGCCGGGGGCGAGGAGCAGCGTGGTGTCGCGGGTGGAGGCGGCGCGGTCGAGGATGTAGGGGCTGGGCTCGTGCCCGCCGGTGAGGATCAGGCACTCGGAGCGCGTGAGCATGGCCGCGAGGGCCAGGTCGACCTTCTCGGCTCGCGAGATCACCGCGCGACGCGGGAAGCGGCTGAAGTAGGCGTCCGCCGCGTCGTGCGAGATCGCGCCGATGACCAGGTGCTCGCACACGGCGGCCTCGCCGTCGCGCGAGCGGGTCAGCACCTGCGCCCCGCTGGCCGCGATGAGCTGCCGGACGGTTGGCGCCGCGAGCAGGCGGTCCTCGCCCAGCGCCCGCAGCCCGGTGGTCGCCGCGTGGTTCTCGATGAACGTCGCCCCGGCCGGGACGGCTGCACCCGCCGCGCCGACGAGGACGAGACGCGCCCCCGCCTGCTGCGCGAGCGCCGCGGCATCCGCGCCCCGGGGCGCCTCGATGATGGTGATCAGGCCGGCCGTGTCGGCGGGCGGGGTGCTCAGCGGGCTGCCGGTGCTGTCCGCGAACTCCAGCGCAGCGAAAACGGCGGCGTCCTCGGCATCCCGGTCGTCGCCGGCCAGCCGCTCCACGCGGACGGAATGCCCGGCGTAGGCCAGCCGGTGGGCGAGCCCGACGGCGACGGTGGTCGCCCCGGCGGAGGGGGCGGTGCCTGCCACGAGGAGGAGGGTCATCAGCCGCCCCAGTCCCGCACGAAGCCGGTGTGATTGGTGCCGAGGGCCGGGATCGAACCGGCGACACCACGATTTTCAGTCGTGTGCTCTACCAACTGAGCTACCTCGGCAGCGCTCCGAAACTGCGCCGCCCCGGGGGGCGGTCGGACGGACGTCGAGCCGTCCCGGCATCGTACCGGCCCCCTCGGTCACGGACAACTTCCGGCGCCGGGGCCCCGGAAGGCCGCCGCGGGTCGGCCGGGAGCACCCCCGAGGGGGCCCGGAGGCCGCGACGATCATCGTGTTACGATGTCGCCGCAATCGGCCCGGGGGCGGCAGCCGCCCTCGCAGCGGGGGCGCGTCGGTTGGCCGCTTCGACAGCCCGCCCGATTCTCATCTGCGCCCATCGCGCCCTCCGCTACCTCAGTTCGCCCCGGACCGTGCCGCTGGTCTCCGCGATCCTCGCGGCCGGTGCACTGGCGCTGGCCGGGTGCGGCGGCGCGCCCACGGTCGCCGAACGGACGGCGGACGAGGCGCCCGCGGTGGTCGAGAGCGCCGACCGCGCCGCTCGGCTGACCGTGGTCACCTCGGCCCTGCCGCAGGGCGTGCGGCCGGCGGACCTGACGGTGGAGGCCGTGCCCGCGGAGCCGCTTCCGGGCGACCTCACGCCCCTGCCGGGCTACCGGCTGGGCCCGTCCGGCACCGTGTTCGCCGAACCACTGCCGTTCGACATCGAGATGACGATCCCACCGGGCTCCGCGCCGGGCGTGTGGCTCGTGCCGGACGGCGGCGACGCGGCGGCCGCCGAGCCGCTGCGGATCGTCGAGGTCCAGGCGCTCGGCCCCGGCGGCACCGCCCAGCAGGGGCCGCGCTACCGCGTGCGCGTGCTCGTGCCGCACTTCAGCATCATCCGGCCGCACCTGCACCAGGAGCGCTTCGTGCGGGTGGAGCACGCCTATTCCCTGGACAGGCGTCACGTCGGCGACTCCTTCGAGATCGAGGCCCGCGTCAGCTCGCCGGTCGCGACGTGGGACTTCTACGGCGGGGGTGCCTACGAGCTCAGCACCCCGCCGGGGCCGTGGACCTTCACCGGCCGGTGGCTCGTGTTCGGCGCCGCCGTGGTCCAGCGCGACACCGGCCGCTCGATCGCCGTCCAGCCCGTGGCCCCGATCCGCCGGGACGGTCGCGAGGTTGGATTCGAGATGGCGTCCCCCGCGACACCGGAGACGTATGAGCAGCAGGAGACCGCGCGCACCTACCTCGGACTGACCTGCGTCGAGCCGGGCGAATACTCCGTGAGCTACAACGTGGAGGTCCGGCGCCCGGTGGCGTGGCGCAAGGTGCTGGACCGCGTGGCGGGATCGTTCGGGCCGCCGGAGCTCCGCGACGACCTCGCGTGGGGCGGCGGCATCAGCTACCTCGGGCGCTGCCACGAGGCGGCGGCGACGGCCACGCCGGCCGCGACGCCGACCGCCGACAGGACGGCCACGCCGGCGCGCCCCGCCCCGGCGACGACCACGCCCGGTACCGGCTCGACGCCCACTCCGAGCGGCCCACCCGCGGGCGCGCCCGGCGGGATCACCTGCGTCACGTTCCTCGGACAGACGACCTGCACGGACGCCTCGGGGCGGCAGGTGCCTCCGCCGTCCCGGCCCTGACCGGGGCGCGCGCACAGCCCGAGGGCTTGCGCCACCGTTATGTCCACTCGTTCGAGGGTTTGACAGCCGCCGCTTGCCGCTTGCTACCGTTTTCACATGCCGAAGAGCCGACATCGGTCGCTCCTCCGGGTCGTTGGTTCGCGTCCGGGCCTCCCCGCCCTCGCTGCCGCGCTCGCGATCCTCGCCACGCTCGTCTTCGCCGCGACGGCCGAGGCGGCGAGCGCGAGGGTCTCCGCCGACGGCGATTGCCTGAACATGCGGCAGTCTCCCTCCCTCACCGGCGCGCTGATCACCTGCGTCGGCGACGGCGAGGTGGTCACGCTCATCCCGGGCACCGTGACGGCGGACGGCATGGAGTGGCAGCAGGTCCGCACGGTCAACGCGATCGGCTGGGTGGCGGCGCGCTACCTCGTGGCGGTCCCGGACGGCCAGACCGCCGCCCCCTCGGCCCCGGCTCCCGCGCCCGCCGCCGCTCCGGCCGCGCCCCAGCCCGCCCCGGCCGCCCCGGTGGCGTTCGAGGCGCCCCCACCCGGCGGGCTGACCTTCGGGCTCGCCGGCACGACCTCGCCGCATGCGGTCGCCGAGGCGCAGGGCTTCCCGGTCGTCGGCGTCTCCGCGATCGAGCCCCTCACCCAGCGCTACCTGACCTACATCCCCGGCGCGCCCGCCATCGTGAACACGCTCGACGAGACGACGCTGCGCGCGGACATGGTGGTGATGGTGCGGCGCGCGGGCGAACTGGCCCCGTCCGACACGCGGCCGCTGATCCAGCTCGGCCACGTCCCGGGGACGGTCGGCACCCCGCACGTCTTCGCCACTCCCGCGCGCGATGGGCTGACGCTGGGCGTCGCCGGGACGAACGATGTCGCGGCGCTGATTGCGGCCCAGCCGTTCGCCGTGGACGTGGTGATGTCGCTGGACGTCTCCTCGCAGAGCTGGCTGACGTACATCCCCGGCGCGCCGGACTGGGTGAACACGCTGAACCGCGGCACGCTGACGCCCTCGACGGTCGTCTTCATCCGCCGCAGCGCGACGGCGCCCGACCCGGTGCGGCCGGCCCCCGCGGAGGTGGTGAAGCCGGCGCGCGCGCTGGTGGTGCCGGTGACCTACTACTACTGCACCCAGACCGCCGGCGGCGGCGCGGGCGACGGCGGCGGGTTCTGCGGGGCGATGCGCAACGGTCAGGTGGTGCACCGCGGCGCCGCCTCGTGCTCCGGGGCGAACTTCGGGCAGCGCTTCCGCGTGGTGGGCGACCCGACGGCGCAGGTCTACACCTGCAAGGACACCGGCGGCGGCGTGCACAACGAGCACCGCGACATCTGGTTCGCGACGAGCGACGAGGCGTTCAGCTGGTGGAAGACCGTCGCCCCGTCCGGCTACGCGACGATCGAGGTCCTGGAATAGCGTGAGCTAGTCCGCGACGCGCGCCTTGCGCCGCTTCTCGCCCGGCTCGCGCCGGTACTCCTCCAGCTCGCGGCACTCACCGCCCTCGATCTGATACACGCGCGTGGCCACCCGTTCGAGGATCGCGGGGTCGTGGCTGGCGCAGACGATCGTGCCGTCGTAGGCCTCCAGCGCCTCCACCAGCTTGCGGCGAGTCGCGGCGTCCAGGTGGTTCGTGGGCTCGTCCAGCAGCAGCACGTTGGACGGCTCGATCAGGAACTTCGCCAGCGCGACGCGGCTGCGCTCGCCCCCGGACAGCACCGAGATCGGCTTGAACACGTCGTCGCCGCGGAACAGGAAGCGCCCGAGGATCGAGCGGAGCGCGACGTCCGGCTGGTCGCCGGCGACGGTGCGCACCTCGTCCAGCATCGTGCGCTCCGCGGCCAGCGCCTCGTCCTGATGCTGGTCGTAGTAGCCGACGCGCGCGCGGGGCGACCAGTTCACCACGCCCTCCGTCGGCTGCTGCCGGCCCGCGATGATCTTGAGCAACGTGGACTTGCCGCTGCCGTTGGGGCCGAGCAGGACGACCTTCTGGCCGCGCTCCACGTGCAGGTTCGCGTCGATCAGCACCACCTGCTCGCCGAACGTCTGCGCCACGTGCTGCACGGTGAGCACGTCCAGCTCCGTGCGGCCGGAGGCCTGCAACTGGAAGCCGACCTCGCGCTCCTCGCGCTGCACCTCGACGCGGTCGATGCGGGCGAGCTGCTTCTCGCGCGACTTCACGGCGGTGGCCTTGGTGGCCTTCGCGCCGAAACGCTCGATGAAGCGCGTCTGCTTCGAGATCTCGCGCTCCTGCCGCGCAGCGGCGCGCTGCTGCTGCGAGATGCGCTCCGCCTTCTGGCGCTGGTAGTCGGTGTAGTTGCCGCTGTAGGACTCGATGCGGCCGTCGCGCAGCTCCAGGATGCGGTTCACGACCACGTCATGGAACTCGGCGTCGTGGGTGACCAGCAGCACGGCGCCCTTGTACTCGGCGAGCTCAAGGGCGAGCCAGTCGCGCGCGGCGACGTCCAGGTGGTTGGTCGGCTCGTCGAGCATGATGTTCGGCGGGCGGTGCACCAGCACCTTCGCCAGGCCGATGCGCATGCGCCAGCCACCGGAGAACTGCCCGCAGCGCTTGGTCCGGTCATCCACAGCGAAGCCGAGGCCGTCCAGCACGCGGCCGATCCGGCGGTCGATGCGGTAGCCGTCCAGCGCCTCGAAACGCTCGTACAGGTGGGCCTGCTGGTCGATGAGCGCGTCGAGGTCGCCGTCGCCGCTGCCGATCTTCGCGGCGACCTCCTCCAGATCGCGCTCGATCGCGCGGGCCTCCGGGAAGGCGGTCCACATCTCCTCGAGCAGGGTGTGCGCGTCGTCCAGGTTCGCGTCCTGGCGGTGGAACTCGAAGTCCCCGCCGCGGACGCCGGCCTGTCCCTCATCCGGCTCGTCATCGCCGGCGATGATGCGCATCAGGGTCGACTTGCCGGCGCCGTTCGGGCCGACGAGGCCCACGCGCTCGCCATCACCGATGGCGAACGAGATGTCGCGCAGCACATGGTCGCCCCCGAAGGAGCGCGAGACGTTCTCGGCAAAGATCATGGATACAGGCTACCCGGCGACCGCCTCGATCGCGATCAGGGACGCACCGAGGAGTCCGGCGTCGTCGGCGAGCGTGG